>JAHJRK010000342.1 GCA_018830925.1 Pseudomonadota bacterium | reverse complement strand
TCAGGCGGAGCAGTTATTACAATCCGTGCCGGTGCATTCCGTGCGGCTGAAGCTTCCGATGCGGGCGGTGCGGTTGTTGATAAGACAGCTGATGCCCTTGCCGGCGGTTTGCCGGGCGGAGCAAGGCGTTTTATTGAAATCGTTGAAGCTGAAGTCGGCGATGTCGATATTACGAAGTCTGAAATACTTGTTTCTGTTGGGCGCGGAATAGGCGAACAGGAAAACATAGAGATTATAAAGGAGCTTGCAAAGGCGGTGGGAGGCGATGTTTCATGTTCGAGGCCGATTGTTGATGCCAAGTGGCTTGAGAAATCGCGCCAGGTAGGGACTTCGGGACTGACAGTCAAACCAAAAGTCTACATGGCTCTCGGTATCAGTGGTTCGTTCCAGCACCTTGGTGGAATCAAGGGAGCACCTTTCATTGTTGCGGTAAATAAAAATCCGAAAGCTCCCATTTTTCAGGTTGCAGAGATCGGGGTTATTGAAGATCTGCTCGAGTTCGTACCGAGGCTCACTGAAAAAATCAATGAGATGAAATAGAACAACGCGTAATATTCCCACTTATTCAGCCGGTTGCCTTTTGAGGTAACCGGCTATTTTATTTCTTTTCTTGCCAGGAAACTCTTTAACATTTATTATTCCGGCTAATTCTTGGAACCAGGGAAAGAATATTCAATATCGATGTACGAATCTGAAACTATAGACCGGGAAACTGAAAAACCCGGAGCGTTTTGAGCGGAGGCGATGTGAGAATAGTGACAAGGCCTGATTTTGACGGTCTGGTTTGTGCGGTTCTTCTTTCGGAGGCCGAAAAGATTACCGAACCCGTTAAATGGGTCGAACCGCATGAAGTTCAAAAAAAACTGGTTGAAATCAAAGACGAAGATATAATGGCCAATCTTCCGTACGATGAAAGATGCTTTATGTGGTTTGATCATCACTATTCAAACATGATTGACAAGACTTTCAAGGGTTCTTTCAGGATCGCGCCTTCTGCCGCCGGAGTTGTTTTTGACTATTATAGCGGCAAATTCAAAAGGGATTACACGGAGCTTGTGAGAGAAACGGATAAAATTGATTCAGCCGAGTTATCAATGGATGAAGTATCCTGTCCGGAAAAATACCCCTATATTCTTCTCTCAATGACTGTTTCAAACCGGAGCATGGCAGATGAGCAATACTGGAACAGACTGATTCTGCTGCTGAAGATGCATGAGGTAACTGACGTTATGAAAGATCTTGAAGTGAGGGAAAGGAGTGATGCTGTTGTTAAAGAGAATAAGCTATACAAATCTGTCCTGATGGAGAAGACCGTATTAAAAGGTCATGTATCCATAACCGATTTACGGTCATTCGACAAGGCTCCCGAAGGAAATCGCTTCCTTGTTTACTCTCTTTATCCGGAAGCTGTTGTGAGCTTAAGAATAAAATATGATGACGCGAATAAAGAAAAAACGGCTGTAAGCGTAGGACACAGCGTATTCAACAGGAAATGCAATGTAAATGTGGGAAGCATGCTTGCGAAATTTGGCGGAGGAGGGCACAGGGGAGCAGGCGCGTGCAAATTTCCTTCAAACAAAGCTGACGAATATATATCTGAAATTATTTCAATTCTTCTTGAAAACAGGTCGGAATAATAATAGCGATTGACTTTTTTTGACCTTTTCGTTAACCATGGCATAATGTGTGGCTAACGAAAACCATTTCAATGAACCATATACGGAAACCAAGATGAAAGGCCGGATTCTAAATATTTTAAGAGCCGAAAACGGGATTGTTTCGGGTGAGGCGGTAAGCTCTGTCCTTGGCATTTCAAGAGTCTCAATATGGAAGCATATCCATAAGCTTTCGGAATCAGGATATGATATCAGGTCAACCCCGACAGGGTATCAGCTTACAGGTTCGCATGATGCCCTTTTCCCGTGGGAGTTTCCAGGGAAAGAAGATAAAATACATTATTATCAGGAAGTTTCCTCCACAATGGACATTGCAAGGGAGCTTGCCCGGAAGGGTTCTCCTCATTTTACAGTCGTAATAGCAGGAAGGCAGACGAGAGGAAGAGGGCGGTTAAAAAGAGTCTGGTTGTCAGATAAAGGCGGAATCTTTTTTACGATGATTTTAAGGCCTCAGATATCTGTTGTATTAAGTTCAAGAGCCAATTTCATGGCTTCGGTTGTTCTTGTAAAAACCATAAGAGAAATGTTCGGCATAGAAGCGATGGTCAAATGGCCCAATGATATTCTGGTTTATGGAAGGAAAGTATCCGGAATGCTGTCGGAAATGGAGGCTGAAGCGGACATGGTTTCATTTGTAAATATCGGGATAGGCTTAAATGCCAATAATGACCCGTCCGACCGTGAACCTGCGGCAACCTCCCTGAAGCAGATTCTAAAAAGAGATGTTTCCCGGAAGGAAATTCTGACAAGGTACCTCGATGCCCTTGAAAGAAGAATTGATGCGGGCGATTATGACAGCGTAATATCCGAATGGAAGAATTATACCTGTACCCTCAACAGAGAAGTGAAAATAGTCACGACAAACGGCATATTTTCCGGGCTTGCAACGGATGTTGATGAAAACGGTTCCCTTATTTTAAGGCAGGATAACGGGGATATAAAATCAGTTTCTTTTGGAGATTGTTTTCATAAGGGCGGTTCGGAATAATTATTATACATAAAATCTTTTTGATTCCGGCCTGTCCGGGCTGGATGTAAATTTCAGGTTAAACAAAGAAAGGATTCAATATTATGAGAAATATTTCCCAGCTTCAAATGATGGCATATGCCTCGCTTCTTGCTGCTCTTACGGCAGTCGGAGCATATATTGCCATACCGATAGGGCCTGTTCCCATTGTTCTTCAGAGCCTTTTTATTCTTCTATCCGGGCTTCTGCTGGGAAGCACCTGGGGTGT
>JAHJRK010000341.1 GCA_018830925.1 Pseudomonadota bacterium | reverse complement strand
GATATCTCCCCGGCCTGTGACTGCTACCCCTACAATGATGCTCCAATTGTTAGAAATATCGGAATAGTGGCTTCAACCGATCCCGTCGCCATAGACCAGGCTTCCGTCGATCTTGTAAACAAAGAGCAGGCTCTTCCGGGGTCCTGCATAAAAACTTCTTCAGGACCGGGTGAAGATAAATTTAAGGCGGTTTATCCTGCCATAGACTGGACTATTCAGCTTGACTATGCAGAAAAGATAGGAATTGGGACGAGAGAGTATGAAATCGTACAGATATGACAGGAGGATATGGGATATTTAATGCAATTATCAAATAAAAAAATAGCTGTTTTTGCAATAATATTACTGGTTGGTTGTTTTTCTGTTTTCTTTGCTTGTGGTGAGCCTGGAAATAACAGCAAAAATAAACCTTTTGATGCAGAAATATTATATCCGGAAAGCTTTACATTCTTTGATTTAGGATCCAATACCGAATTATCAGATAATCTTCTTAAAAACCTTTCAGGGCAGCTCGGTTCATATGTCATTGAAAAAATGACAACTATCGATCTGATTATCCATAACAGGACAATCTTTGGGAATAATTTCCCGAATCTTTTTGAACTTCACAGGAAATTAAACGACGAAAAAGGGGCAAGAATAGAGCACAATATTACAAACCTGACTTTCAGATATCTTCAAAACGAAAACACCCCGTTTGAATCTGTTAAACTCACATTTTCAAATTATTCAAACAAACCTTTGCTCTTTTCAATAACCTCAAGAAAGAAGGAAGCGTATATTGTTGACACCCTGAAGGAAAAATACGGTGAACCGGCAGCTATAAACTGGGAGGACGGGAAAAGCTTATCTTTGCTCTGGGAAAAGAACAGTGATTTTTTGATTTTTTCCAAAATTTCGGAAAGAGGCAGTTTTAAATACAGCATAATGATTTACTTTGCAAATAATATCGAAAACCTTTTGCAGATTGAGCAGGATGAAATTAAAAAACGGGAAGAAGAAAGAAAAAAGGCAGGAAAAAACGCTTTTTAATATTCTTGCCTTCAATACGTCTATCCTCTTGATCCTGTCTCTCGATATATTCTCGTATGGTAGCTTCATCTCTGCCAACGGTGGAAACATAATAACCCGGCACTCAGAAATGCCGCCCAGGCAATGCCACAAATATCAACATTCTGACAACCCAAAAGGGCAGCCTGCTCCGCATCTAATCAACAAACACCCTGCGTACTTGGTGCCGATGAGATTACAAGATAGGCGCTGTATAGCAAACCGGCTATATCTCTTTGAGGTAGCTTATGCTTCTTAAAATGGCCGCTGATATAATTGTATTGGTTCATTTAATGTTTATTGTTTTTGTTGTGACAGGAGGTTTCTTTGTCCTGAAATGGCCCAAAATAGCCTGGCTGCATATACCTGCGGTAATCTGGGGGGCTCTGATTGAGTTTGCAGGCTGGGTGTGCCCGCTTACACCTGTTGAGAACAGTCTCCGGGAAGCAGGAGGAAAAGCTGCGTATCAGTCTGAATTCATAAATCATTACATCATTCCGGTTATTTATCCGGCTGGTTTGACCCGTGAAATTCAGTTTGTTATGGGTTGTATAGTTATTGTATTAAATGTATTGATCTATGGCATGCTCATTGTAAAAAAAGTCCGGAAAGAATAATATATCCTTAAACCCGAACCATTTAAATCTGTTTTTTCATTGAAAGGAGAACGATTATGGTGAAGCAAATGACAATACTAAGTTTAGCGATACTCCTGACCGCACTGTTTTCTGTCGGATTTCTGACAGTTCCCGGAAAGGCCGAGGCCGGGGTCGTGCCTCTTGAAGGAATAAAATATGATGTTAACTTCTCTCTTGAGGACAATCTGAAATCGTTTGTCGGCAAGAAAGTGTATGTGACCCTTGATTCAGGAAAAACCTTTGCTGGTATCGTTAAAGAAACAGGAAATCATCTTCTGTGGCTGGAAAACTGGACGGCAAAGAGTTTTTTGATGCCCTGATTCGTATTAACAGTATTACTGCCATAGACACAAGATTCAGGGATCTGAAACCCTGATATAAACCACCGAATTTAGAATCTCGAACATCGAATTTCGAAATAGTAACGACGGGAAAAACTGGTACTGAACAGATTTAATCGATGTCCGCCTGGGCGGATTGACGAAGGGCAGATATCAACATCTTACCAGTTAAGGAAAAAATAGCATGCATGAAGGAAATGCCAAAAATATAGGCTATGTTGCCGGGTGTTGGCCGCTTGACCCTGACAAGCCCACTCTCGTATTTATTCACGGCTCCGGAGGATCAAGCGCTCTCTGGGAAAATCAAATCGATGAACTAAAAGAAGATGTGAATACGATCGCCCTTGATCTGCCCGGACATGGCCGAAGCAGCGGTTCTGGCATGGACAGCGTCGCAGATTATTGTAAGGCAGTCGCAGATTTCATCGAAACAGTTGAGGTCCCGGATCCTGTTCCGTGCGGTCTGAGTATCGGCGGAGCCATAGTCCTTCAGCTTATCCTGGAGTATACTGAGCGCTATAAAGCGGCAATCCTCGTGAATACCGGTGCACGGCTCCGGGTAATGCCTCTGATTTTAGAGACCATAAAAAAAGATTACGAAAAATATCTGAGTACTATCCCTGTTTTTGCGGCATCTGAAAAAACTGACCCCCGAAAGCTGGATTCACTCATGGCAGATACGGCAAAATGCAATCCGGAAACAGCATATGGTGATTTTAAAGCCTGCGACCGGTTCGACGTGATAGATAAATTATCAGCCATAATCACTCCTGTTCTCATATTGACGGCTGAAGATGACAAGCTGACGCCGCCGAAGTTTGGAGTATATATGAAAGAACACATCAGGAAGGCATCCATGGTAAATATCAGAGATGCCGGGCACCTGTCACCACTGGAACAACCGGAAGCATTCAACAGAGCCATCACTGATTTTCTAAAGCAGGAAAAACTTATTTTATAAGGAGTCTTTTCATCGAGATGAATTCTGAGATGCAGCAATATATTCAACCTTCACCGACAATCGATTTCGATAATATAACCGTCGCGAAGTTCGCCGGGGAGAACTCGGGAGCTTCCGCCGACCAAAGAGAACAGGCAGTCAGTCTTTATTACGCTGTAAGGGACTCTATACGCTACGACCCTTATTCCATGAATTTATCAATCGAAGGACTCAGGGCGAGTACCACGCTGAGCATAGGAAAGGGCTGGTGTGTCGCCAAGGCAATCCTTCTTGCAGGATGCTGCCGGTCATTAGGAATTCCGGCGCGTCTCGGTTTTGCCGACGTGCGAAACCATCTGACTACTACGCGCTTGCGTGAGATTATGAAAACCGACGTCTTCTTCTGGCATGGTTATACATCCATATATCTGGGCGGGCTCTGGGTTAAAGCGACTCCCGCTTTTAATATAGAGCTCTGTGAACGGTTCAGGCTTAAACCTCTTGATTTCGATGGGTTTAAAGATTCAATATACCACCCATTTGATCTTGAGGGGAACAAACACATGGAATATTTGAGGCATCGCGGAGAATTTGCGGATGTCCCCATAGACCAGATAATTGATACTTTTCGCCGGGAATATACTCCTGATGATTCATCCCTGAAGGAGGGTGACTTCGATCGTGAAGTAGCTATAGAAACTCAGAATCATTAAATATAAAGATAAAAACCTATAAGCCGCTTTACATTAACAGCAAGCTCTCGCCGGATTGACGCAGAGATCGTTCAAAAGAGCCATTTCCGAATTGAAACTAATTCATCTCTTTCTTGTTGAGAAGAAAGTAATAACAACATGACATATTCAATCGACATCAGTTACTTTAAGGAACTTGCCGGGAAAAACCCCGAAGATCTCTGCCGTCTCGCATTATGCGATTATGATAAAAAGAGAAAAGCTTATATATTATCAGTCTGGGGTGAGGAATATGGCATCTATCCTGATGAGTGTAAAATAGCACCCTTTCGTACCGGGAAATCTGATATAAATAGTTTGTTCGGGCTCTTTATTATTTACTATCTTTTAAAATCAAAGAGAATAGATGTCAGCAGGGAATGGATATCGGAAAAGGATATTCCGGGTGGAACTACATTTTTTCGTGGCCCTCACACAATCCCCACTCAATTCATTGAACGGCGGTATGGAAAAGATATTCAGGGATTCAAAGAAATATGTGAGGAGCTGTCCGGAAGCCGGATCGATATGGCAGATGCAGCCTACTCTTTTCAAATAACGCCGCGTATTCCGGCAGCGGTTCTGTTCTGGAACGGGGACGATGAATTTCAGCCTGAATCAAATATTTTATTTGACAAAACCATAACTGAACATCTTACACCTGATATCATATTCTGCCTGGCAGTTGAAATTTGTCAGAGAATAAGTGGGATAAATGATTAAAGCCTCTATAATATATTGACGATTGTTTGTAGGTTTCCCTCAAAACAACAAGGAAAGGGCATAACAATGAAACTCCGGGATGAGATCAATGGTTTGCTGAAAAAAGTAATACAGAGTCTTCCTGCCGAGACTGCCGCTATAATGGCAGGCGCAATGAAAAAATTGCAGGAGTCAGGCATAACAGATCGCGCGTGCAGGAAAGGCGATCGTTTGCCGGCCTTTGAATTGCCCAATGTCCATGGTGAGATGTTATCGTCCTCCTCGCTGCTGAAACAGGGCCCGCTTGTTATAAGTTTTTACCGGGGAAGCTGGTGACCGTTTTGTAACCTGGAGCTGCGGTCATTGCAGTTCGTGCTTCCCGAGATTAAGTCTTTAGACGCTCAACTTGTTGCCATTTCACCTCAATTGCCGGACCAGTCGCTTACCACGGTGGAAAAAAACAACCTGAAATTCGAGGTGTTGAGTGATGTTGGAAACCGCGTGGCAAGAGACTTTGGCTTGGTCTTCACCTTGCCGGAAGAGCTTCGTCCTGTCTATGCCCAATTTGGTATTGACCTGCCAGCCGCTAATGGTGATAATAGTTTTGAACTTCCTGTCACCGCCTCATATGTGATTAACCGGGACAGTATCATTATGCTGGATTTTGTAGAAGTGGACCATATAAAAAGGCTCGAACCTTCTGATATAATAGCCGCATTGAAAAAGCTGCATACGCATAAAAAAGAATAAACTGCTTAGGAGTAAATCGTCAAATTTTAATATAAAACATCATGGAACAGACTCAAAACGTCCGGAAACAACTACTGCGGCTCACTATCATGACAATAGCGCTCTTTTTGTCAGTTGTTGCCGCTGGTGCGGATATTCCCTTCCTTTCCGGGCGCGTGACCGACAATGCGGAAATTCTCTCCGGGGGCGTACGCAGGAAGCTTACCGAACGACTCAAGTCCCATGAAGAAAGCACTGGCAACCAGATCGCTATACTCACCGTCCCCTCGCTCGGGGGCAAGAACATCGAGGAATATGCCAGCTCGGTATTCGAGGCCTGGAAGCTTGGCCAGAAAGGTAAGGACAATGGCGTTCTGGTTACCGTGGTACCTAACGACAGACGCATGCGCATCGAGGTAGGTTACGGCTTAGAAGACACTTTAACCGATCTTGTGGCAGGCCGGATCATCCCACCGCGGTTCAAGGAAGGGGACTTTGACGGGGGTCTCGAGGCCGCCGTCAAAGCCATCATTGGGACGCTTGAGGGTAGCGAAGTTACGGAGACCAGTGATTCTGCAGCCCAAAAGACGAATGCATCACCCGGTTTCCACATCGATGAATCAGATATCCCGCTCACTGAACGTATTCTCTTCGGAGCTTTCATCTTCGGTATTATCGGACTGTTTACAGTGATTGGCGTCCTTACACCCGGAGTCGGGTGGTTCCTTTACTTCTTCCTCATTCCCTTTTGGGCGATGTTTCCGATCATCGTTGTCGGAACAAGGGGTGCTCTCTACTTGCTAATCACCTACGTGATCTGTTTCCCTGTTTCCAAGCTGTTGATCAGGAAAACCGCCTGGTACGAAAAAGCAAATAAATTTCTCCTCACTAAGAAGCAGGCTTCAATCGGCGGTTTCACGATAACATCCGGGGGTTCAGGGAGTTCCTGGAGCTCGGGCAGTTCGGGAGGCTCGAGCTTTTCCGGAGGAGGCGGGTCTTCGGGCGGCGGAGGCTCATCAGGCAGCTGGTAAATTTGCTTAATAATAATTTAAAGGTAAAGGATAAAACTTATGACAGATAACGTACTGGTAATTTTATCTTGTGGAACCGATAACCCCAATCGTACAACCCGCGCTCTGTTTTTTGCCATGGTAGCTCATAAGGAAGGAAAAAAATCAGCTATTTTTCTCCTTGATGAAGGGGTTTATGTTGCTAAGAAAGGCATGATAACCAATGTCAGAGCAGCTACCGGGGATAGTGCCGACGATCATATCGCTTATCTCCAGGAATACGGTGTCCCTATATATGTGTGTACCCCTTGTGCAAAATCAAGGCAAATTTCAGAATCTGATCTTATAGACGGGGCAAGAATGGCAACAGGTATGGAATTAATCAAATTGGCTTGCGAAAGCACTGTAATAAGCCTTTAAAAAAATTAAATAAAATCGAAATATTGAAATGGCCGTTCTCGCAGAATATGGTTATATTGGTCTATTTATAGCTTCGTTCCTTGCCGCAACAATACTTCCTCTCAGTTCGGAGTTTGTTTTGATTTATTTATTGTTGAACAATTATGACCCGTTTCTGTCGATTACTGTTGCAACTACCGGAAATGTATTGGGTTCTTTTGTAAATCATGCTTTGGGATTCTGGGGAAGCTTTCTGGTAATGGAAAGGCTGCTACGTTTATCTAAAACGGAAATCGCCCGATCTGAACAACGATTTAATAAATATGGAGTTTTCAGCCTGTTGTTCGCATGGGTACCGATTATCGGCGATCCGCTGACAGTTGCAGCAGGAGTATTAAAAATTAATATTTATCTGTTTTTGATTCTGGTGACCGCCGGCAAGCTATTTCGGTATATAATAGTCGGTATATCAGTACTTGCATTATAGATTTCATCTTGAATCGTATGGCAGGGAGTTAAAATTAAAATAATCCGGCTCTATACGGGTGAAGACGGCGAATCGCATTTAGAGGATATTGAGATACCTCTCGAAGGTGGAGTTACGGTTTCTAATCAGACGTTGAAACGGAAGTTTATGATATCCCCGTCCTGCACCAGGTAAGTCTTACCTTCGAGTCTTACTGTCCCTCTTTTCCTTGCCTCCTGGTAGGTTCCGGCATCCATCAGGTCTTTGTATGAAACAACTTCCGCGCGGATAAACCCTTTTTTGATGTCCGAATGAATCACCTCGGCGGCATCGAGCGCTTTAGTCTCTTTTTTGATTGTCCACGCCCTTACCTCGTCTTCGCCGACAGTGAAAAACGAGACAAGACCCAGAAGCTCATAGGATTTTTTTATCACTCTTTCCCTTGCTGATTCTTTTATGCCGTATTCGGATAGAAAATCGCCCGCTTCTTCAGGAGCCATGCGCGAAAGCTCCTGCTCCAGTTTTCCCCTTATAACCAGGCACTCTTCTCTTATCATAAGATCCTGCACCTCAGGAAATCCGGCATCATCATCGTTATTGTTGAACAGGACAAGCGCCGGTTTCGCCGACACGAAAGCAAAACCCCTTAAAACCTGTGCGGATGATGTTTCAGGGATTTTTCTTAAGGGATTCTCTTTTTCAAGGTTTTGAAGGCAGATCATAAGAAGGGCGAGTTCCTCCTGATCCGTTTTTTTCCCTCTTTTTTTGTCGGTTTCAACGCGCTCTATGCGTTTTTCAACCGTAACCAAGTCCGCGAGAATAAGCTCCTGGTCAAGGCTGAGAATGTCTTTATAAGGCGTTGGAGCCGCAAGTCCGTGTCCGGAAAAATTCCTCACAACATGTATCAGGGCATCGCAGTCTCTGACCGGTGTCCAGATATTTTGCTCTTTCTTTGCCTCGCTTTTCTGCGTGTGAATCGCGGGAAGATAATATTCTACTTTTGCGAAAATGGTTTTTACGGGTTTATACATATCCGACAGAACATCAACACGGCTGTCGGGCACTTCTATTGTTCCTATTCGGTTTTCAACCTTGTGCCCTTCTTCCTGAACATTCTGGGTAAGAGCTTCAAATATGGTTGATTTTCCTGCTCCGGAAAGACCGGTAATTCCAAGTTTCATTAAATTACTCTCCAAAAAAAACATGTCATTCCCGCGGAAGTCATCAGTGGCGGATTTTCACGAGAGGGACGATTTCAGAACTTTTTTACGAGTCCATCTTATTTAATTCGATTGATGCAGAGAAGTATTCAGGCTCCGTTTCTTGGAATAAGGGTTCTTAAGACGTCTTCCTTCCCCACTATTCCGACAAGCTTTCCTTCATCTACGACCGGGAGTGTGTGAAAATTGTTATCGACCATAAGAGCGGCTATAACCTCTATCAGGGTATCGGATCTCACAGTTACCGGATTTGGTGTCATTGCATGCGAAACAGTAGTGGCGGCAATTTTCTGAACCTCTTTTTCAAGGTTCTTCATCGAAGAAAGGGAAATAAAACCATCAAGGAAAGAAAACAGGGACGGAATCGGGAGCTTTTTCTGCTGTGCGATTATGTCACTCTGGCACAGGATGCCGGCAAGCTTTCCCCCTTTGTCCACAACAGGAACTCCATTTATGTGGTTTTCAAGAAGAAGTTTTGCGGCATATATAATTTCAGTTTCTGACGAAACCGTTATTACCTCTGTTTTCATAATATCTTTTGCTGTCAGCATATATTTTTGTCCTTTTCTCCGTTTACTATTCACAATTTAGTGTCCATCCGGAAACATATTTTGGACACAGTCGAGTTTACAATCCGGAAATCGGCAATTTTAGGCAAGCTCAAGACAAACGTATAGTATGTCTTACAAGAAATCCCGCAGATTGACCCCAAAATCGCTCAAAAGGGCCATTTCCGCATGGAAATTAATTATATTTTGTTAATGTCTCTGAGTCAAGAATTAACCTTACATCCTGTTATTATAGAATATTTATTGTTGTTTCGAACTCTTGCTCTTTTCGAACAGATTTCCGGTTGAACTGAAAGTAACAGGCGGGGGAGAATAAAAGAGGCTGTTAAAATGAATCTTTCCTGTTATTTTGTAATCAAGTCTTCTGTCGTCGTCCAGTTTTGATTTCAGTCTTTTGAGAATAACTGATATTATATCAAAAGAGGTTGAATGAACTTCGAGAGGCACGACGCCTGTACCGAGTGAAGGAATCAAGGTTTTTTCTTCGGTAACAGCGGCTGCGATGAGCCTTCCGTCCATCTCAACATCACATTCAATGCTTTGTATTTCAAAAGACATGAAATTCGGGTTTGATACTTCTATGTCCACTCTGAAGAGAGCTTCAAGATTTCTTATCTTTTTGATATGGATTCCAATTATTTTAACGTCTGGCTGTTCAAAAGTCTTTCCACATCCCGTACAGCATGAAAGGATGAGAAATAAAGAAACAAGACCTGTTAAACTAAAAAGTATTTTACCCGGCCGGAAGGCTGTCATCGCTTTTCTCTTTTCTAACCGATTTGTTGCTCTTAGGAAAACAAAAACCAATATGAGCAGTATGTATCAGAACAAATCGGTTACGGCAAGCAAAGAGAGCCAAAAGTTAGTGTTGTGGTTAAAAATGAGAAGCCTGTCATTTATCAGAAAAGGGATCGGAAAAAAATGATTCGCGTATTCAATCAGTATTTGTAGGCCTGATTCAGGATGGAGTTAATGAATTCAGTATCAGGCAGCTTCTTTATCGTAACATATCCGGCAGCAGTTCAAGCAGCGTCCGGATTCGTAAATCGCATCGTTTTCGCTTATCACAAGGTCAGATTCCACAAAGGATATAATCCTCTCGCCTACCGGAAGCTCCGGCATGGGCGTTCGTTTCGAGCGCACCACACCTTCAACGGCCGTAAAAATAGATTCCCGGATATGCCGCTTCCTCAAAGATTTGGGAACAGGCGTAACCTCCTCTCCCGTTAGATAGAGGTTAATCGCCCGGGCCGCCCTTCTCCCGCCGCCAATTGCCTCAATAACCAGCGAAGCCCCAGTAAACGCATCTCCGGCAGCAAACACATAGGAGATGCTGGACTGGAGAGTTTCCGGATCGGCATCTATTGTACTCCATCGGGTAATTTTCAATTCTTTTATTGCTTCGTCGTCATTTACAAATGAAACATCAGGTCCCTGG
>JAHJRK010000340.1 GCA_018830925.1 Pseudomonadota bacterium | reverse complement strand
TGCTGATAAGCACATCTGAAATCAGGATATCCTGCGTAGTCGAGGAAAAATACGCCGAACTTGCAGTCAGAGTCCTCCATACCGAATTCGGATTGGATAAAGAGTGACGACTTCGTAAAAAGTCGCTCTGCTGTGTTGCGCTTCATCTTTCGTCATTGCGGC
This sequence comes from Pseudomonadota bacterium, assembly GCA_018830925.1. Taxonomy (GTDB): domain Bacteria; phylum Desulfobacterota; class Desulfobacteria; order Desulfobacterales; family RPRI01; genus RPRI01. The sequence goes on along the minus strand of JAHJRK010000340.1, from coordinate 13,971 downwards.
GTACTTATATGTACGCCTCATTCCTCAAGATTCGCGCGCCTTGCATATCGAGCTTTTTACTTTGCCGTCACAATTGTTGATATAATCCTCTAATCGGAGACCATAAATTATAAAATCATCATGAAATTCAGCACAGACCAGCTTATACTCTCTCTTTTAATCGGGGCAGTTATTTTGTGTGTAACAATCTACAGGCTCCTCCGGGTTTGAATGTCTCGTAAAAATCCCCGAAATGTCATGCCGTTTTATTGCAACGCAGACCGTATCTCTTCCGCAGTCAAGACTGCTGCAGAAACAGGGTCTTTTGCATCCCTTATAGGACGTCCGATTACCAGATAATCGGAGCCGTTTTTGATTGCAGCTGCCGGTGTTGTTACCCGCTGCTGGTCGTCTTTTTTGTTCAGACTCCAGGCCGGTCTTATTCCCGGCGTGACTGCAAGAAATTCTTTCCCTAAGGCATTCTTTATCATCTTTGCTTCAAGCCCGGAACAGACTACGCCGGCACACCCGGCATCCTTTGCAGTTTCAGCACGTTTCAAAACAAGTTTTGTAATGTCGGTGCAATACTGATTTTCGAACCCTGCTTTTTGAATATCAAAAGCCGACACGCTTGTTAAGACTGTGACCCCGAGAACATTTACTTTACCGGCGCTTCCGGCAACTGCGGCTTTGAGCATCTCTTTTTCTTCTCCGCAGTGAACGGTTGTCAGGTTTACTCCCAGTTCAGCAATGCTTTCCATGGCACGACTCACGGTTGCCGGAATATCGTGGAGTTTAAGGTCAAGAAAAATGCCGGCTTTGCTCATATCCCTTATTATTTTTATGACTTCAGGGCCGGATCTTATGAACAGCTCGAGCCCCACCTTGAACATTCCCACATGCTCCGAAAGGAGACCGATATAATGTCTGGCATCTCCTGCTGACGGGAGATCAAGAGGGAATATAATATAATCCTTTGCCTGCTTCATATTCAGTCCTTCATAACTGACGGCTTCGTAAAAAGTTAATTTCTCACCACCAAGACACAAAGGCACTAAGAAAGGTTTTTGTGTGAAAACATGGCACGAGGTGAAGCTCCGGCGCCAAGATCAGTTGAACCCTTCAATCCTGGACCCATTTTTTATATTCGATGTCCGATATTCGACGTTCGATGTTCGGCTGTTCGCCTATTGCCGGTTTTCATACTGCTGTTTCATCCAGTCCATATATTCACCGCTTTTTACCCGTTTCACCCATTCCCTGTTTTCAATATACCAGTCTATGGTCTCTTTGATCCCGGTTTCAAAAGTTTTGGAAGGAGTCCATCCAAGCTCCATTTTCAGCTTTGTGAAATCCATTGCGTATCGCAGGTCATGGCCGGGCCTGTCTTTAACGAAAGTTATCAGGTTTTTCCGGGGGTTTTCGTCTGAGCCAGGGAGTATTTTGTCGACAAAATCGCAAATGATTCTGACCACGTCTATATTCGTTTTTTCACAACCGCCCCCTATATTATATGTTTCTCCGCGGCGGCCGTTTTTCATTATCGCCCATATTGCCTTGCAGTGATCTTTTACATAAAGCCAGTCGCGGACGTTAAGACCTTCGCCGTATACCGGTAAGGGTTTGTTTTCAATGGCGTTCAAAATCATGAGGGGGATCAGCTTTTCCGGAAACTGATAGGGTCCGTAGTTATTTGAACAGTTCGAGATTGTCACAGGAATACCGTAGGTAATTGCATACGATCGCACAAAATGGTCCGCAGCTGCCTTGGAAGCCGAATAAGGGCTGCTTGGATTATACGGTGTGTTTTCAGTAAAGTATCCGGCTTTGCCAAGTGAACCGAAAACCTCGTCTGTGCTCACATGGTGAAAAAGGGCAAGTTTATTGCTGTGCAGCCTTGCAAGTTCAAGGAGGCAGAATGTGCCGACAACATTAGCATGGATAAAATCCGATGGTTTTGTTATTGAGCGGTCAACGTGAGACTCGGCCGCAAAATGGCAGATGGTGTCAATTTCATACATTTCAAATATCGCCGACATCTCCATAAGATCGCATATGTCGGTCCTGCTGAAATAATATCTGCCCGGGAAAGCCTCTTCGATACCGGAAAGATTTTCAAGGTTTCCGGCATAAGTGAGTTTGTCGACGTTTATAATGCGTCCGTCGAAATCAGTTTCAGTTAACAGATACCGAATGAAATTTGACCCGATGAAACCGCAGCCGCCTGTTACAAGAATATTTTTCATAGATTCTTTTTTCATTTTATTTTACACATACCACATAATCAGATTTCCATGAAGATAAAAACTTATCTGACAGGATTTACAGGATTAACATGATGATTTGCCAGACCGCATTGCCCTTTCTCGCCGCAGGCGATGGTTTATTGACTTTACGGCTTCCGGCCGGCTGGCAACATTACGTCCGTCCCGTTAATACTGTCTAAAAAACCTATGCGGAAAAATGCTTTGAGCCAGGAACGCTCGCAGCTACTGTTTACCAATACAAAACAGCGAAAGGCCATAAATTATTTTCTCAGATACGAGCAAATATTAAGAAATATGTTGAATTAATTAAGTTTAAAATGGTATGAAATAAAAAAGATCGACTATTTATTATGCGAACCATGAACAGGGATTTTAGATATGGAATTGGATGAAAAACAGCAGGCTCTTTTACGAATGCTTCCCGGCATAGACCATATTCTTGAACTTTCAAAGAAAGAACCGGACTTTGAAAACGTTCCGAGATCGGTTCTTCTCCTGTCGGCAAGAAAAGTCGTTGAAAGTTTAAGAGCCGGAATTATTGCAGGCAATCCAACTGTTGCGGAAAATGATTTGACAGATTCACCTGTTCTGGAAAAAACGAAAGATACCGTAAAAAAGATAATGACACTTAATCTGAAACGCGTAATAAACGCAACCGGTGTTGTTGTTCATACGAACCTCGGACGGTCTGTCCTGGCGCAAGAAGCCGCTGGGAATCTGCTTGCCGTTGCAACCGGTTATTCGAACCTCGAGTTCGATCTGGCGAAAGGGGAACGAGGTTCAAGATACAGTTGTGTCGAAGAAATTCTGTGCGAAATAACCGGAGCTGAGGCGGCAATGGTTGTAAATAATAATGCGGCAGCGGTTTTGCTGTGCCTCGAAACGATGGCAAGAAATAAAAAGGTGATAGTTTCAAGAGGAGAGCTTGTCGAGATAGGTGGGTCATTCAGGATACCCGATGTCATGGCAAAAAGCGGGGCGATATTAAAAGAAGTCGGAACCACAAACCGGACGCACATTAAAGATTACATCGGAGCAATTGACGGCGATACGTCCCTTTTGCTGAAAGTCCATACAAGCAATTACAGCGTTGTCGGATTTACCGCGAGCGTAACACTGAAGGAGCTTGTGGAGCTTGGCTCAAAGCACCGGATTCCTGTTATGGAGGATCTGGGAAGCGGAACCTTCATCGATTTTTCAAGATATGGCCTTATGAAGGAACCGACAGTCCAGGAATCGGTATCGGCCGGAGCAGATCTCATAACATTCAGCGGAGACAAACTGCTCGGTGGCCCGCAGGCTGGAATAATTGTGGGAAAGAGGGATGTCGTGGACAGCGTTAAGAAAAACCCTCTCACAAGAGCGCTTCGTATCGACAAGCTGACCCTCGCCGCGCTTGAGAGCACACTCAGGATATACAGAGATCCTGAAAAAGCCGTAAAGCTTATTCCGACCCTTTTCATGCTGACAGCTCCTTTTAATCTGATAAAAAAACGCGCTGATAAACTTTTCAAGATGCTTGCAAAGATAAACAATCCTGCGCTTTCAATCAATCTTGCAGATATGAGTTCAAAGGCAGGGGGCGGCTCTCTTCCGCTTCTTGATCTTCCCAGCAAGTGCATCGCGGTTAAAATAAAAGGACTCTCGCCGAACACAGTTGAAAGCAATATGCGGGAGAACACGCCTCCTGTAATAGGAAGGATAGAAGATGACAGTTTTATCATGGATTTGAGAACTGTTCAGGAAGATGAACTGAATATTATAAAAGACGCTATTGCCGGCATTCTTATCAGAAATGTATAGAAAAAAAGTCGTTTTTTTACTTTTTAAGAAGGTATAAAATAATGGAAGAAAAAATAAGTCAGAATCATCAGAATCTGTTCCAAAGCCGAAGCAGTTCAAAGGAATTTCTGCTGTCAAAAGCCGAACTCAGACCGTGGCGCAAAACCGAGAAAAAGAAAGAAGAGAGGAAAAAAGATGTTTTAAACAAACTCTTTCCCGGCATGCAAAGCGGAGAATCCTTTTCTGAACATGCCGTAAAATTGCTTTCTTCATATCTTGCGTTCGGTGCGATTATTGTACGCATCGACAATATGAACGAAAGAGAGGAGTCTCAAAAACAGGCCAATATTGATAAAGTACTTAGCGATACGGCAAGGGCGATAGACGATATTTGCAGAACAGGAAACGGCTTCTGGGGCCGTATGGATCGCTTCCTGTTCGGATGCTATTTCCCTGATAAAAATGCTTCTTCATGCTTAAAGCTTGCTGTTAAATTAAAAAAGAGCCTTGAATCGAAACAGCGAGCGCAATCTCCGCTGCTTGCGGCGGAGTTAGCGAGCGAATTAAAAACGGACACTATTCCCTGCGATAGAAGATTCCCCGATGCTTGCAGCGGGGATCTTCAATATCTGGGAAAAGAGACAGTCACAACCGGGGTTGCAGCTTATCCTGCTTTCAGTTACAGGAAGCAGGAGATAATTGGAAACGCCGGGAAAGCGCTCGATCATGCCGATTATTTCGGCCCCGGCAGCATTGTGACCTTCGATGCTGTTAGCCTTAACATAAGCGGAGACAAGCTTTACCAGGACGGAGATATTGAAGGGGCTATAAAAGAGTTTAAAACGGCTCTTCTGTTCGACCCGGATAATGTTAATGTTCACAACAGCCTTGGAGTCTGTTACGGAGTCCTCGAAGATTTTCCAAAAGCCATCAGGGAGTTCAAGGAATGCATAAGGCTTTTGCCGAAAGAGGTAATGCCTCTTTATAATGCCGGACTTATTTATCAGTTGACCGGAAAAAAAGAAAAGGCGCTCAAGCATTTCCAGAAAGCAGGTAAGCTTGGAGAAGAATTATTTGAAATCTATTTTCAGACAGGAAAGCTTCTTCTTGAACTGGGAAAATCCGAAGAAGGAAGAGAATACCTTGAAAAGGCTTTAAAATTAAAACCCGAATCAAGCGTTGCGCTCTTTTACCTTGGAGAAAGTTTTGCCGCAACAGGCATGATGGACGAAGCCGAGGCTGCATATGAGCAGGCAATAAAGATCAATCCGAATGATGCGGCATCGTTGTCTTCACTCAGCTTGCTCTATGATCAAAAAGATAAAAACAGGGATATTTCGCTTGCCTTCAGTCTCCAGAGTGTTGAGATAGCCCCGGACAACGGACTGTACAGGCAGAGACTCGGAAAACTCTACATGAAACGGGATCTTCCTAAAGAAGCGCTCAGGGAGTTTAAAAAAGCGGAGAAACTGAACTGTGAATCATGTCATTATATACAGATGATACAATCAGGAAAATATAAGGAATGAAAGAGATAATCCGCAATATAATCGAAGAAAGCATAGATCTGAAAAGAAGATTTATAAATATCAATATGGATCTGATAATCAATGCCGCAGAGAAAATTTCAGATTCAATCTCATCGGGACATAAGCTTTTATTATTCGGGAACGGTGGCAGCGCCGCAGATGCCCAGCATATCGCCGCCGAATTTGTTAACCGGTTCAGGATTGAGCGTCCGCCTCTTGCCGCTCTTGCCCTGACGACCGACACATCGATTTTGACCAGCATAGGAAATGACTACAGCTTCGATGATATATTTTCTAAGCAGATTCTTGCTCTCGGAACAGCGGGAGATGTTGCGTTAGGCATAAGCACGAGCGGAAACTCGAGGAATGTTATAAAGGCAATTGAGGTTGCCAAAGATAAAGGGTTATTTACTATCGTATATACAGGTCGCGGAGGCCGTCTTGTCTCCCTTGCGGATATGGTATTTGCCGTAGAATCGGATGTAACGGCACGGATACAGGAAGTTCATATAACTCTGGGGCATATTATCTGCGAGCTTGTTGATAGAAATCTTTTCCCCGGTAAATTTTAATGGACTCGTAAAAAGTCATATGCGAACGGATTTGAGATTTTTGGGAAATAGATTTTTAAATTACTGAGTGTTAAAAATTATCCGCCTTAGGCGGATGATTTAGCGAAGTGATTTAAAAATCCCCAAAAAGCTCATTAAGAGAGCATATTTGGACTTTTTACGAAACCATCAATTTTAATGGACTCGTAAAAAACATGACACATCCTTTTAAACCGATAGATACCGGCAAACTTAAAACCTATTCCATTTCAGAGCGAAAAAGCAAGGTCTCGGCTGATGATTTTGCCGTTCCATGGGAAAAAGGCAAATCATTCAAAGATTTTATAGACAGCCTTCCGGATATACTTGCAGGAACGGATGTGCGGACGGTCATATCTTCCATCTCTGAAGCCTTCCTCAAAAAGAAAACCATCCTTGTCGGGATGGGAGCCCATGTCATCAAGGTCGGCCTGAACCCGCTGATAATTGATCTGATGCGGCGGGGAATAATAACAGCTGTTGCCATGAACGGGGCCGGCATTATTCATGATTCCGAAATAGCCATGACCGGCAGGACATCGGAAGATGTAGCCGCATCTCTCGGCGACGGCTCGTTCGGGATGGCGCGTGAAACGGGCGAATTTTTAAACGGGGCGATAAAGAGGGCTGAAAGGGAGTCCATGGGGCTTGGAGAGGCGGTAGGGAAAGAGATTGCCGAAAAGGATTTTCCCTTCAGGGATAAAAGCATTCTTGCGGCAGGTGCCATGCTTGATGTTCCAGTCACTGTCCATGTCGCAATAGGCACTGATATAATCCACATGCATCCCGGGTTTGATGGAAGAGCCGCAGGGGGTGCGACCCACAGGGATTTTCTGACCTTTGCCTCGGTAGTCTCAACACTCAACGAAGGCGTTTATCTTAATATCGGCTCTTCCGTTATTATGCCGGAAGTCTTTCTGAAAGCAACGACTCTTGCCCGCAACCTCGGCCATGATATTGACACCTTTACCGCCGTTAACATGGATTTTATCCGGCACTACCGTCCAATGACGAATGTCGTCGGGAGACCGACCGCAAAAGGCGGAAAAGGGATAAATCTTACCGGTCATCATGAAATCATGCTTCCTCTTATCGCCGCCGGAGTTATTGAAAGAGTGGATGGTAAATAGAAGGGTTCAAGGATTCAAGGATTCGAGGGGTCGAGAGGCAAGAGCGTGAGAAGAATATCGAATATCGGACATCGAATATCGAATAAATAATATAGGAGATCGAAGTACGAAGTACGATATTCGAAATTCGGATTTCGAAAGACCACGAGAGGAATTATTTTGAACATTAAACAATTTCGTTATTCATCCGACAATCTCGGCTATCTGCTTTATGCGGAAAAATCCGCCATTGCCATAGACGGAGGCGCGGTTGATCAGATAATTTCATTTGCCGGGCAAAACGGACTGAAAATTGAATATGTCACAAACACCCACTCACATCCCGACCATACCATGGGATTAAAATCACTTCTTGGCAAGTCAGGCGCTGTATACCTTGATCATAACACTCTTCCTGCAAAAGGATTTATCGGACTGGCCGGAGAAAAAATCAGCATATATCATACTCCGGGGCATACCGATGATTCTGTTACTTTTCATGCCGGAAATTTTCTTATTACCGGGGATACCCTGTTTAACGGCACAGTCGGGAACTGCTTTTCAGGCGATCTTCTCGCCTTTTATAATTCGATAGTAAGGCTCATCTCTTTGCCGAAAGACACCATTATATATGCTGGGCATGATTATGTTGAGTATTCCATGTCTTTTGCCAGGCTGATTGAACCCGGAAACGGGGATATAAACTCTTTTTTGAAAAAATATAATCCGGCGCATCTCTTCTCAACTGTTGAAGATGAGCTTAAGGTAAACCCCTATGTGCGGTTTAATGATTCGAAAATGATATCTGTTCTTAAGGCAAAAGGGCTGTCGGTTTCAACCGGGTTTGAGCGCTGGGAATCGCTAATGAGCCTGGGATAGGTTTTTAGACAGGATTAACAGGATGGACAGGATGTTGCCTGCCCGGTCGAAAGTCCGCCGCGACGGACAATATACCATCGCCTGCGCTTACCAGACTCCGCGAAGCGGATGCGGTGTTTCAGGCCGCTCTTCCGGAGCGGCCTGATGCAGTTGATCTGTCAAATCCTGTTAATCCTGTCAGATAAACATTTATATGAGGAGAGAAGAGTTGATTAGAAAAGACAGGGAAATAATCTCCAGGGATGAGATAGAATCCATAATAAATAAAGCTTTTGTGTGCCGCCTTGGGATGGTGGATGAGAATGGGCCATATATAGTTCCGCTCTCTTTTGGCTACAGAGAGAATTCTCTGTATTTTCATTGCGCAAAAGAGGGCAGAAAGCTGGATATTCTGAAAAAAAATAGAAGGGTATGTTTTGAGATTGATACAGACCATGAAATTGTTGAGTCTGAAAAAGCATGCAAATGGGGCATGAAATACAAAAGTGTAATCGGCTTCGGGAACGCGCTTTTTATCGAAGATATGGAATCAAAGAAAACAGCACTTGGTATTATTATGCACCATTATTCCGGGCGGTCTTTTGAGTTTGAGGAAAAAGAAGTGAAGAGGGTCGTTATCTTTAAGGTTGAAATAGAAAGCATGACAGGAAAGAAAAAGGAATAGCGAATGTCGAACATCGGACATCGAATATCGAATATCGAAGGACAAAAAAGCGAAGTGCGAAGTTCGAAGTGCGATATACGAATAAAAAAATGAATATAATCGATTTTGTAAAAGAGAAGGCGGAAAAACTTTTTAACGGGGCCAAGGGAAGTCACGACTGGGAGCACACCTTAAGAGTTTACGGCCTGTGCGAGCGCATAGGTCCTGCTGAGAAGGCGGACATGGATGTGCTGCGTGTCGCGGCTTTCCTGCATGATATCGGAAGAGCAGATCAGGATTCGACTTCCGGCGCGGTATGCCACGCGGAAAAAGGCGCTGAGATGGCATTGCCGATAGTTAAGATTCTCCCCCTTTCTGAAGAACAAAAGACAAATATTATCCACTGCATAAGGGCGCATCGTTTCAGGGGGAAATGTCAGCCTGAGACTGCCGAAGCGAAAGTACTGTTCGATGCGGACAAGCTCGATGCTATCGGCGCCGTTGGCGTAGCAAGGGCTTTTCTGTTTGCCGGAGAAGTTGGTGCAAGTCTGCACATTCCCGGGATGAATATTGAAGAGACAAAGCCATATACCCGGGAAGACACCGGCTTCAGAGAATTTAAGGTCAAGCTTTGCAGAATCAGGGAGAGGATACTGACAAAAGAGGGGAGAAAGCTTGCGGATGAAAGACATGCTTTCATGGAAGGATTCTTTAACCGGTTTTTGGAAGAATATGAGGGGAAGAGGTAGATAACATGAGCATTAATACAGTTGATAAAATTGATGATTGGATCAAGGTTAAGCATCTGCTTGTCAGCGTTTCGGATAAGAAGGGTCTTGAATCTTTTATACCGGAACTTGTCGGCATAAATCCGGGCATAAGGATTTTTTCAACCGGCGGAACATTTTCAAAGCTTAAAGAGATTCTCGGCAGCAAGGCTTCGTGCTTAACCCAGGTGTCGGACTACACGGGCCAGCCGGAAACTCAGGGCGGCCTCGTCAAGACGCTTGATTTTAAGATATACCTCGGCCTCCTTACTGAAACATACAATGACTCTCACAGGGCGGATCTCGAAAGAACAAAAAGTGTTCCCATAGACATGGTGGTTGTTAACCTCTATCCTTTTAAAGCGACGATTTCAAAACAGGGCGTTACGCCGGAAGAAGCCCGCGGAAACATAGATATCGGCGGGCCTTGCATGATAAGAGCCTCGGCCAAGAATTTCCTGCGCGTGGCTTCGGTTGTCGATCCCGGTGACTACGGCAGGATAATAACCGAGCTGAGAGAAAACAATAATAAAATATCCTTGAAAAGCAGATTCGAGCTTGCGGTAAAAGCTTTTGCTCACACGGCGGCATATGACGGCACGATCGCGGGTTATCTTGCAGGGAGAAGATTCGAGGAAGTAAGCGCCTGCTACAAGACATGAAGAAGGGGGATCAGATGGCTGAAGATCTGAAGAAAATGTACAAAACGATTATGGATGACCACTTTCCGCCCGCGATGGAAATAAGTTTTATAGACGGGGATAAAAGACAGACTCTTTGTTATGAAAAAGTCGTCTGGACTATAGATGACGTCATAAAAGGATTGCGGTACGGGGAGAACCCAGGTCAGGAGGCCGCCTTTTACAGGCTGACAAACGGAAACCTGATTCTCGGGGAGATTCAGACAATTCTACCGGGCAATTATCTTGCCTCCGATGCCGAACTGCTCCAGTCAGGCAAGCATCCCGGAAAGACAAACCTGACCGACGCCGACAATGCCCTGAACATTTTGAGATATTTTGTCAATCAACCCGCTGCAGTTATAGTCAAGCACAACAATCCGTGCGGAGTCGCCCTTTCCGATTCTCTTCTCGACGCGTATCTGAAAGCCAACATGGCGGACAGGATTGCGGCATTCGGCGGATGCATTGCCTTGAACCGGCCGGTTGATATTGATACAGCCGAAGCAATAAACATGCAGTATGCCGAAGTGGTGGTGGCGCCTGAATTTGAGAAGGGGGTCATGGATATCTTTGCAAAAAAGAAAAATCTGCGGGTGATAAGAATCAGGAACATAGAAAGACTTCAGAATTTTGTCGGGAAAAGGTGCGTTGAGTTCAAAAGCCTCATAGACGGAGGAGTTGTCGCCCAGTGGTCATTCGTGCCCGAAGCCCGCTCGAAAGATGGTCTGCGCCCTGCCGAATGTTCGTACAAGGGAAAAACCTACAGGGTAAAGAGGGATCCGACAAATAAAGAATACGAGGATATGCTTTTCGGATGGCTGGTCGAATCGGGCGTTACTTCCAATTCGGTTATCTATGTCAAGGATAAGGTGACGGTCGGTATAGGGACAGGCGAGCAGGACAGGGTCGGTGTTGCCGAGATAGCAAGAGATAAAGCTTACAGAAAGCTTGCTGACAGGTATTGCTTTGAAACATACAAGATTGCCTATAACGACTTTAAGGATAAAGATAAAAAAGCGGAGATAGACCAAAAGGTGGCGCGTGAAAAGGGCGGGCTGATTGGAGCCGCAATGGTAAGCGACGCGTTCTTTCCTTTCAGGGATGGTGTTGATGTCGGAATCGGAGAGGGAATCTCCTGCGTTATCCAGCCCGGAGGGTCGGATAACGACTATCAGTCGATCGAAGCCTGTAACGAGGCTAATGTGACTATGGTATATACGGGTCAGAGAAGCTTTAAGCACTGATCAGGGGGTAGTTGTCAAGGGATCAGGGAATAGTCGATAGTGAATAGTTAATAGGGAATTAAGGAACAGTATGCTGGAACTGATGAGAAAAAGAAGAAGTATCCGAAAATTCAAGAAGGACCGAATTGCCCAGACCGCAATAGATGCTTTGAAAGAAGCGGTATTGCGATCTCCCTCGTCACGCGGAAACAGACCGTGGAAATTTTTCTTCGTACAGGATGCCGGAGTTATCACAAGACTCTCCCGCTGCAAGGAAAGCGGAGCAGCCTTCCTGAAAGACGCTCCTCTTGCCGTGGTGGTATGCGGCGATGAATCCGCATCCGATGTATGGATAGAGGATTGCTCCATTGCCGCGATTATCCTCCACCTGACCGCTGAAAGCCTTGGACTGGGAAGCTGCTGGATCCAGGTAAGAAACCGGATATACAACTCCGAATCGACCTCCGAGGATTACGTGCGAAACATCCTTGGTATCGACCTACCGGTCAGGGTTTTAGCCATCATCGCTATCGGGCTACCGGATGAGGTAAAGGCGGGCCATCCCTACGAGAGCCTCGATCAGGGGAAAGTCATCGCCTAAAACCGACAAACGAAGGGTGCGATATTGAACAATTAACCCTTAGCATGCTCGCAAGATTTCTGATCCAGCGCACCCATACAAGCTTTCGGGTGGCAAACATTGACGTTCTTTCCACATTTCTCGCACAGGAATTTGGATAAACCATTATAATTCATTGACAAACCATGGGTAGTGTTAGTAACTTCAAACGCGTGGAACGGATTCTTGCATTTGTTATGCGCTGGCAGGATTAAACATTTTGTGATATGTAAAATGCAAATGGAGAAATCGTTATGAGCTTAGCAGAGAAAATAATGGAATATGTACAAACATTGCCGGAATCTAAGCAGGTGGAAGTCCTTGGCTTTGTGGAATATCTTCGCTCAAAGGCGGAAAAGCAGGAGATAAAAGATTGGACGGACCTTTCCCTGTCTTCTGCGATGCGGGGGATAGAGGAGGAGCAAACCCCGTATTCGCTCAATGACATTAAGGAATCATTTTCATGATAGCCGAAGGTCAGGTCATCCTTTTTAGATTTCCTCAAACAGATCAAACAGCAGCAAAGCTTCGTCAAATATGCGCAGGTTATACAGGTCGAAAACCGAAATTCAGCGTCCTATGCGGATCAGTCTAACATAGTTGTATGAAAGGATTGAAGGCTATCATGCCCACAATTTCGATGTTTTACGGTATAATTATTCGGATGTACTTCGCTCCAGGTGAGCATAGTCCTCCTCATTTTCATGTTTACTACAACGAGCACAAAGCGACTGTTGATATCCGCACTTGCGAAGTATTGACCGGTGATCTGCCGAAGAGACAGGCTAAATTGGCTCTGGCATGGGCTGAACTGCATCAGGAGGAATTAATGGCGAATTGGAAACTTGTCATGAATGGTGAAGATCCCTTCAAAATTCAGCCGTTGCAATAGGAGGATTTTATGTATCCGTCTGTCTGTAAGGTAACACCTAATAAAGATTTTTCCCTGAACATCGTTCTCGATAATGGTGAGAAGAGACTTCTTGATATGAAGCCCTATTTGGACTTTGGAGTGTTCATAAAACTCCGTGACTACGAGAGATTCAGGCAAGCAAGAGTTGCATTTGACACAATCGAATGGGATGAAGGCGTGGACCTTGATCCTGAATTTATCTACGAAAAAAGCAAGCCTGTAAAAGCAGCTTGACTTGCGCCTGCACGAGGAAAAAATAAAATGAATACCAATAGCAAAGAAACACTGATTAACCAATTGGTAACATATACTCTGGAATATAGCGGAAAAATTTATGTTATTGAAAATGTTCCTGCACGAGTACGTTTGGAGACCGGCGAACAGTTTTTTGCACCTGAAACAGTCGAAAAATTACAGGAAACAATTTGGGAGCAAAAAAAACCAAAAAGAGTTATCGAAACACCTGTCTTTGAATTTGCCTGAATAAATAGGGAGAAACTTGATGGACAGATCTCCCAATATACACCCGCTTTCCCGACCCTTTGAACCCTACGGTTATCTTATTTATCTAACCCACTATAATTCATTGACAAATCGGAAGTAATATGGTCTTTTAAGTCCGCAATTCAGCAGACCCATCAAAATTCTCATGCGAAGTGGCAAAGGATCAGGAACGTCCATAAGTATTTTATTTTATGGAATTGGCTCACAAAGAATTTCATGGTATAATCAATTTATGGATAAAAAAAATGCTTTGAAACTCGGGCGGGATTACGTGAACTTTCTTGTTTCTAACCGATATTATAACGTAAAAGAAGCCTTCCTATTCGGTTCATACACCCGTGGCCGATTCAACGATGACAGCGATATTGACATAGCTCTCGTATTGGCAGGGTATAAAGATACCATAAAAGAACTGTCAAATTTAATGCGTCTTCGCAGGAATTTTGATCTGCGTATAGAGCCTCATCCTATCACAGAAGAAGAT
>JAHJRK010000339.1 GCA_018830925.1 Pseudomonadota bacterium | reverse complement strand
GAACCGGGGCTTTACCTTAAAATTCCTCTTATACAGGAAGCCAATTATTTTCCTAAAAACCTTTTGCAGTGGGACGGCAATCCGGGCCAGATACCCACTCTTGATAAAACATACATCTGGGTTGATACATTCGCCAGATGGAAGATAGTTGATCCGGTCAAATTTTTTCAGACCGTCAACAACACAGTCAGCGCTCTCGGGCGGCTTGATGACATTATCGATCCTGCCGTCAGAAACTTCATTACATCTTACAAGCTTATAGAAACAGTCAGAAAGAGCAACAGAGAGCTCGATACGCTTGAAGTTGGAATGGACAATGAAAAAAAAGATTCTCAACCTTCATTAAAAATTCTGGCCGGAAGAGAAGTGATCATGAAAGGTATTCTCGAACAGGCGCAACCCAAACTTGCGCAATTCGGTATTGAACTCGTTGATGTAAAAATAAAGCGTAGCAATTATGTAAAGGAGGTCAGGGAATCGGTATATGGCCGGATGATTGCCGAGCGAAAGCAGATAGCGGAGAAATTCCGCTCGGAAGGGCATGGTGAAGCTCAAAAGATAACCGGAGAAAAAGAACGTGATTTGAAACGCATAACCTCAGAGGCGTATAGAAAGGCTCAGGAGCTAAAAGGAAAGGCAGATGCGGAAGCTACAAAAATATACGCGCAGGCATTCGGAGCGGATCCGTCTTTCTATTCCTTTACAAAGACCCTTGAACTCTACAACGAATCACTCGATAAAAACAGTTCTCTTGTTCTGTCCACAGATTCCGAGTTGTTCAAGTACTTTAAAGGATATTCAAAATAAGATAACCTTTAATAAAATAAAAAAGCACCGGCACAAAAGTCGCTGGTGCTTTTTTTACATCCAAATAAGAGACTGCAGGTAGCTTTATTTACCTTTTCTTCTCTGATGTCGCGTACGGGCTAAAAGCTTTTTATGCTTATGCCTTCTCATTTTTTTCCTTCGCTTTTTAATTACGCTACCCAACAGATCACCTCCTGTATAAGTCGTTGTCTGATTAATAAAGTATTTAATTAACATTATTGTTTTATATTTGTCCATATTTATTTTTGACGGTTTGTAAAAAGTCTCCGCCTCGACGGATTAACCTCATGCAGATTACAGAGTAATCTAAACTTTGACCGGCCTGCTTCCCGCAAACCCAGCTTTTTAAGGCTGGTTCAGGGGAAGCTATCTGAAAAAGATATTTTCCTTACCGGGAAGCCCTGCTCTTCAGCGCTGAGCGCTTCACTTTTACGAACACATAGAAGCTTCTTTAATAATTTTTTTTAAAAATTGACGATTTTTGTTTTTTGACATATATTCTCAAAAATTAAACGTGTTATAAAACCATTTGACAATTAAACATAACGGTTTCGTAAAAAAAACAAATTTTTACGATAAACGTTACGAACTCTTTGTTTGAGAAACTATCAAAAACAGTGAATAAATTTGCGCACCGATTCGGCTCATAAATTTTATAATGCACAATCCTGAAAAACTTCAAAAATTTAGCGGGAAACAATTGCAAATCGTAAACAAAGCCGCTGAAATGGCGGAAGAACTTGTAAGCGATTATCACAAGATATCTGCCAGTCAGTGGCTCCGCAGCCGATACGATATAAAAACACTGGCCGATCTTTCACCCGACGAGATTGTCAGTGGACCGTTTGCCCAGATAATTAGGTACAAGGCGCAACCCAAAGGCTCCTCACTCGGCTCTTCCACGTACGATTTCTATAAAATATGCCTGCAGGACAACTCTATACTTTCAATTATCAGGAAATCGCCTGCAATAAAGCTTTGCCCTTTTGCACTTTACATTATTACTCACGAACTTATCCATATTGTAAGATTCAGTGATTTTCTTCAGAACTTTAACGCTTCAAATGAAGAAATGATGGCAGAAGAAGCAAGGGTTCATAAGAATACTCACAGCGTACTTAAATCCGTAAAGTTATACGGACTTTCAACTGTATTGAAATATTATGATAAATGGCGAGTTTCTTTTGATGAATTACTAATTGACTAATTGTAAAATCACTGAACAAAACAGGTTCATTCCCTTGACAACCACGCCATATTAATTATATTAAAGCATATGTGTTATAAATATTTGTAATATCCGGTTAATTTTCGGGTATTTTTATAAATTTCAGGAGGTAGTCTTTGTATGCCAATTTATGAATATGAATGTATAAAATGCGGTCAAGTAGAGGAAGTCATCCAGAAGTTTTCGGATAAACCGCATTCCAAATGCAGGCTCTGTTCCGGAAAACTTCAAAAGCTCATATCACATAACAGTTTTCACCTTAAAGGAAGTGGTTGGTATGTAACAGACTATTCAAGCAAATCCCAAGGCTCTTCAACTCCTCCCAAAAAGACCGAAAAATCACCTGATTCAAACAAAGCGGATAATAGTTCAGAAAAAAGTTCAGAATAGTATGTCGTAATTTATTTTTAACATATTTCTGCACCGAATAAGTGAAATTCAGACCGGGAATTTATTAAATATTCCGAATGCATCCCTTTACAAACAGGAATGTGTGATTATAATTGTCCAAATGAGAGATTATTGCATAAGATCAAAAAAATTGAACGCTAAAAATAAGTTTTTCGTTTTTTTGAAGGGGGGTGGCTCCGAATCCGCAATGCATGATTCAGTTGGATAATTCAATTATAATAATAGCTGATTTCTATTACAAATAAACAGTTCAAATCTAAAAAAAGGAGAATTTAAACCATGAAGTTAAGACCATTACATGATCGGATTTTGGTGAAGCGTGTCGATGAAGTTACAACCACAAAAGGCGGTATTATTATTCCCGATACGGCCAAGGAAAAGCCGGCTGAAGGAAAAGTTATTGCTGTTGGAAACGGGAAAGTCGGGGAAGACGGAAAAAAGATTCCGCTCGATATTAAAAAAGGAGATAGAATCCTGTTCGGTAAATATTCCGGCTCAGAGGTTAAGATCGAAGGCGATGAATATCTTATTATGCGGGAAGATGACGTGCTGGGAATAATTGAATAATTATAATTAAAATACGATAAACATATAAACGGAGGATATATCAATATGGGTGCTAAAGTTATTAAATACGATATGAAAGCCCGCGAAGCGATGTTAAAGGGTGTGCAGACTCTTGCCGATGCGGTTGTTGTTACTCTCGGCCCGAAAGGGAGAAATGTTGTTATTGAAAAATCATGGGGATCACCCACGGTCACAAAAGACGGCGTTACAGTTGCTAAAGAGATAGAGCTTGAAGATAGGTTCGAAAATATGGGCGCCCAGATGGTTAAAGAGGTTGCCAGCAAAACAAGCGACATGGCCGGTGACGGAACAACCACAGCAACAGTTCTTGCAAGAGCCATTTATGAAGAAGGGCAGAAACTTGTTGCAGCCGGCAACAATCCGATGGCAATAAAAAGAGGCATTGATAAAGCCATTGAAGTGGCGGTAAAAGAACTCCACAGAATGAGCAAACCGACCAAAGACCAGCGCGAAATAGCACAGGTGGGCACAATCTCGGCAAATAACGATGAAACCATAGGAAACATAATAGCCGAAGCAATGAACAAGGTCGGAAAAGAAGGCGTTATCACGGTAGAAGAGGCCAAAAGCATGGAAACAACCCTTGAGGTTGTTGAGGGAATGCAGTTTGACCGTGGATACCTTTCTCCGTACTTCGTAACAGATCCGGAAAAAATGACGGTCTCGCTTGATGATGCTTACATTCTCATCAACGAAAAAAAGATCAGCAATATGAAAGATCTCCTTCCCATTCTTGAGAAAATAGCCAAAATGGGCAAGCCGCTTCTTATTATCGCAGAAGATATTGACGGCGAAGCTCTTGCAACTCTGGTTGTCAACAAGCTGAGAGGAACCCTGCATGTCGCAGCCGTAAAAGCGCCAGGTTTCGGTGACAGAAGAAAGGCAATGCTTGAAGATATCGCAATTCTTACAGGCGGCCAGGTTGTATCCGAAGATCTTGGAATCAAGCTTGAGAGTATCGCACTTGAAGATCTCGGCAAGGCAAAACGTATTGTAATAGACAAGGATAATACTACAATCGTCGACGGCGCAGGCTCGCG
This sequence comes from Pseudomonadota bacterium, assembly GCA_018830925.1. GTDB lineage: Bacteria > Desulfobacterota > Desulfobacteria > Desulfobacterales > RPRI01 > RPRI01. Next base: position 5,042 of record JAHJRK010000339.1, on the reverse strand, counting down.
CTCTGCCCTTGAAGGCCGCGTAAAACAGATCCGCGCCCAGATTGAAGAAACTACTTCTGATTACGATCGTGAAAAACTTCAGGAGCGCCTTGCCAAATTGATCGGCGGTGTCGCCGTTATCAATGTCGGCGCTGCAACCGAAACAGAGATGAAAGAGAAAAAAGCCCGCGTTGAAGATGCTTTAAATGCAACCCGCGCCGCTGTTGAAGAAGGTATTGTTCCCGGGGGTGGAGTAGCACTGGTTCGCTGCCTCGATGCTCTGGATAAGATAAAAATTAAGTCCGAACAGAAGCTTGGTGTCAAGGTAGTTATGCGGGCGATTGAAGAGCCCCTTAGGCAAATTGCAAACAACGCCGGTCAAGAAGGATCAGTTGTAATTGACAAGGTAAAGAAAGGCGAAGGTTCATTCGGATATAATGCCGAAACAGATACTTTTGAAGACCTGATCGCAGCAGGCGTGATAGACCCGACAAAAGTTGTCCGTTTTGCGCTTCAAAACGCAGGAAGCGTTGCATCCCTTATGCTTACGACAGAAGCCATGATCGCAGATAAGCCCGAACCAAAACAGGAAGGGCCTGGTGGTGGCGGCCACGGCGGAATGGGCGGAATGGGTGGAATGGGCGGAATGATGTAATTTAAATATTACGCCTTAACGTAATATAAAAAGCCCTTGTGTTTTTATGCACAGGGGCTTTTTGTTTATCTGTTGCAAACCGTATCCAGTCACCCTCATGAAAACCCTCAGCGGAAGAAACTAGCTTAAAAGACTGGATTCCCGCTTTAGCGGGAATGCTGAAAAAGAGAAAATCCAGACTTTTTACGAAAGTATCAAACTTAAATGCTTGACAAAAAAGCAGTTTCAGACTAACAAGCATTTGTAATGCTAACCGAAAACCTTTATTAACAGCACGGAAACGGAAACAATTATTATTTAATCTGCAAACAAATCGAGGCATCTTATGCGGAATATTTCAAAATATTATAATTTGTTGGCGTTTATTTGCATATTGACCTCATTAATCATTCTTCCAGCCGGGCTTTCTGCTCAGGAGAGCAGGGAGGCCATTGATCGTGAAATCGGGGTTTATTACACGGTTCAGAAAGGAGACACTCTCTGGGATGTTTCTAAGCGATTTTCAGATTCTCCATGGTTATGGCCAGAACTCTGGAAAGAAAACAGTTATATTACAAATCCTCATATTATTAATCCAGGTGACCGGCTTCGTCTTTTCTACAATAAAGAAACTGATCTGATCGTAAAGGAAAAAGAAAAATCAGATGGTGATAAAGTTATCACACAGACAAAAGAACCCGCTAAAAAAGATGTTATATATTTCAATTATCCCGCTATTGACAACATAGGATTTATCAGGAAAGAGCCGGTTGCCCATGCCGGTTCGATATTTAAAGTCAAAGATGACAAAGTTTTGATAAGCGTCGGGGATCTTTTATACATAAAACCTGAAAGCAATTCAAATTTTACACCCGGAACAAAATATATCGTATACCGGACTCTTGAACCCCTGATAACTAAAGAAACGGAAGTATTAATCGGATATCAGCATAACCTGACAGGCATCGTCGAAATACAAAAAATAGAACCTCTCTATGTTATTGCCAAAGTTATAGAATCCTTTAAGGAAATTGCAGTTTCTGATCTTTTGATGCCTTATAAGCCAAAATCTCCACAGATACCCATTGTTGAAAGCGTAAAAGGAATTGAAGGAACTATAGTCGCTTCGGATGAAAAGAGAGCAATAATTGGCGATAATACCGTCGTTTTCATTGATAAAGGTGAAACAGATGGAATGAAATCCGGGCAGTTTTACAGCATATTTTATCAGGAGAAGAAAAAGATCTCTCCGGATATCAAAGAGGAAATATATCTGGATCCGGTTGACTTCGGTAAAGTTTTTGTGCTTCACACAGAACAGACAACAGCATCTGTCCTTGTAACAAAATCCGATAAAAGCATAAACATCGGGGCAAAAATCAGAGGTTCTGTTAAATAGCAGTATTTTGAAGATCCCCGCAGCAAACAGCGGGGAATGTGCTCGCTGTTTCGGTTCAACTATTGTGTTTTCCGCTGCAACAATTAGGAACTGTTACGAAATAACCATTACATTTCTTACCATTTTGTTACGGCTCATTATGCCGGTCACGGCTTACGGCTCCTTATGCCGGTCACGGCATTTCAACGTTACGGTTATTTTTGAACAACGGCTTAATCCAGGGAAAAGTAAGACAACTCTGATGCCTCGTCGACAAGGCAGTAGTATTCTCTTTTCCCGCTGTGCGTAGCCGGATCTACTGTCCCCCCCACGCTGTATAGATGAGCTTCCATATAGCCGTTGCCGGTGGTATCATTATCTCCAGTTATCCTAGCCCTGACACTTGGAGATAAGAATAATATAGGCTCTCTTGGATTACCGCTTGTATCTACGGCGCCTATACGGTTGCCGCCATTCTCAGGATGAGCATAATCCACATCATCAAGTGAGACTAAATTGTTCATAGTCGCATTCAACAACTGCCTGCCGTCGTTAATTGCTGCGGTATTAAAAGCCTTCGCTCTGTAATCAACATATGAAGTGACAGATATTTGCGCAAGAATGCCTATAATTGCAATGACAATGAGAAGCTCTACCATCGTAAAGCCTTTATCTTCGTTTGTCTTATTAATACAGAATAAAAGTTTTTCTTTCATGTGTCTCTCCTCCGGAATTAAAATTCCCCACTGCAAGCAGCGGCCCGCCAAAGACGGATTCGACCACAGGTAATAGTGTCTGTTTTAAATTCGCACGCTAACCCCGCCGCAAGTCCACCCGCCATACTGATTGGCGGGACATTCGGCGTGGAATGCGCCCGCTGTGTTTCGGTTCAGCTTCCGGTTTTCCGCCATGTCCCACCGACATTGATATAAACAACATCTTTGTTTTCAGGATACTGCAGATTGCCGAAACCCAGGGTTCCGTTTCTATTTTTCCAGACAAGATGTTCCCTGCTTTGATTTGCCGCAACAGCATCAAGGTCTCTTTTGAATGTCAGGCTTTCATCATAGGATTCCGAATGCTTTTGCCTTCCATAAGAAGATCTTTGCAAATCGTAGCGTCTTCCTTCGTTATAAATTGTAAGTTTTGAAACACGCGGATACTGAACATTTCCAAACCCCGTAAAGCCCTTATCATCTTTCCAGACAAGAACTTTCCGGCTTATTTCATTTTCAAAGCCCTGCTCAATTTCAGTCTCCTTAATTAATGCAAACTCGGGGTCAATCAGGCGGACCTGCGTTATTTTTTCCTCTTTCAAGGCCACAGAATCAAGCCTGGCGACTAAACCAGAAACACCGGGAACTCCAAATTGCTGACGCGCTGAAGCCGGGTCTTTTTGTGTTGATGCAACCATTATTTTCTCTCCGGACACTGGTCTTAGATTTTTATCTATTGACGCTGTCATCTTTTGCCCACCGACAATCACAGCCTTTGTCAGCAAATAATTATCTTTCCCTGGCGCATAGTTCCATTCGACTTCATCTATAAGAGACTTATTTGCCAGATATTTAGGATAAAGATCCGAAAGTTTCGGGGGATATTTATGATTTTCAGCGTAGTACTTTTCCAGGCTTCCGCCCATCTCGGAAAGCCCTGCTTTCGGACTTTTATTTGCAATTTCCGCAATCCGCGAATATTCCCTTTCATTCCGCTTACGCATCTCATCTTCCTTGGAGCGATTTCTATAAATATTGTAACCGACCCCGACAAGGATACACAATATGATTGTTATGATATACTTTATTTTCATAATGCCCTCAAATACGGCGTTACTTATTACTATTCTATGCGCAGATCTTTTTTACAGTCAGACAAAGAATACTGTAAACTGAACATAATTTCAAGTTACTTTTATATTTTGTATTAAATATGTTGCAGTAAATATTAAGCCTTCAGGGATAATATATTCATGCGCAATTCTAAATTTGCTCCCAGGTTACCCTCAACACTTCCTGATATGTGGTTACTCCCTTGAGGAGCTTTTTAACGGCATTTTCCCTGAGGGTTATCATTCCTTCTTCCCTGGCCTTGGCTCTGATGTTATATAAATCGGTATCGGCAGTAGTCAATTCCTTTATCGATTCCGTATAGGGTAAAACCTCGAACACGGATGTTCTTCCAAAATACCCCGTTCCTCTGCAGTTGATACAGCCCTTTCCCCTGTATAGCTTCACCCGGTTTTTTCCTCCAACTTCAAGCCCCATTGCATTTAACTCAGCGCTTTCCATTTCAAACGATTCTATGCAATGCGAGCATATTTTGCGGACCAGTCGCTGAGCTAAAATCCCTACCATCGTGGCCTGAATCATAAAAGGAGGTATCCCCAGATCCAGAAGGCGTGTAATTGACGATGGAGCATCATTTGTGTGAAGCGTCGAAAGAACGAGATGACCTGTCATAGCTGCCTGAACCGCATTCTGGGCGGTCTCAATGTCTCTCATCTCTCCTATCATTATTATATCCGGGTCCTGACGCAAAATATTCCTTAATATTGTCGCAAAGGTTATATCCACGGCAGGCTGAACAGAGATCTGGTTAAAATCCTCGTGGACCATCTCAACAGGATCTTCTATGGTTGTAATATTTATTCCGGGAGTTGAAATGTGTCTTAAGGTGGAGTAAAGCGTTGTCGATTTTCCGCTTCCGGTAGGACCGCATACCAGCACAATTCCGTGAGGCATATTGATAAACTGATTATAACGGATCAGATCCGTTGGAGTAAAACCGAGCTGTTCAAGCTCCTGGAACAGAATATCCGGATCCATGATCCTCATCACAATTTTCTCTCCAAACGCAACCGGAAGCGTTGACACCCTTATCTCCACTGCTATATCGCCTTTATCTGTCTTTATGCGCCCGTCCTGAGGTCTTCGTTTTTCGGACATATCGAGTCGTGACATGTTCTTAATTCTGCTTACAACCGCTGAATGCACATTTTTCGGCAGTTCATAAACAGAGTGCAAAACACCGTCAATCCTCATCCTGACAAGG
>JAHJRK010000338.1 GCA_018830925.1 Pseudomonadota bacterium | reverse complement strand
TTTTTAAAGGTACCCGATCATGATAAGCGTAGAAAATATCACAAAAAGTTATGGCAGTTACGTTCTCTTTGAAGGGGCCGGCTTCAAGATAAACCCAAAAGAGAGGGTCGGCCTTGTGGGCCGGAACGGCCACGGAAAAACCACTTTATTCAGACTCATAAAAAAAGAAGAGCTTCCTGACTCCGGAGCCATAATTGTACCCAGGCTTTACCGTGTCGGCTGCGTTGAGCAGCATATAGCGTTTACCGAAGATACCGTGCTCAAGGAAGGCATGAAGGGGCTTACCGAAAACGAGAAGGATCATTTCTGGAAGGTCGAAAAAATTCTTGCTGGCCTCGGTTTTTCACAAAATGATTTGAGCGTCAACCCGCTCGATCTTTCCGGTGGATTCCAGGTGCGTCTTAATCTTGCCAAAGTGATTGTATCCGAACCTGACCTTCTGCTCCTCGACGAGCCGACCAACTATCTTGACATCACTTCAATACGCTGGGTCGAGCGCTTTCTGATCAACTGGCCCCACGAACTCATGCTGATCACACACGACAGGGGGTTCATGGATAAAGTAGTAACCCATACCCTCGGAATACACAGGAAAAAAATCCGCAAGATTGCGGGCAACACCGAAAAATATTACACTCAGGCCGCGCAGGACGAGGAGATATACGAAAAAACACGGGTCAATGATGATAAGCGCAGGAAAGAGATCGAGCTCTTTATAAGCAGGTTCAGGGCAAAGGCAAGGCTCGCCAACATGGTGCAATCGAGGGTAAAGACCCTGGGTAAGATGGAGAAAAAGGATAAACTGGAAAGGATTAAAACTCTCGACTTCTCCTTCAGGAGCGCTCCTTACCGTGGAAAACGCATTCTTTCCGCAAGCAGTATCTCTTTCTCATATGATCAGGATACACCTCTTATCAGGGATTTAGATATTACCATTGGAGCTCGTGACAGGGTGTGCGTTATCGGTAAAAACGGCAAAGGCAAAACAACCCTTCTAAAAATTCTTGCGGGCACCCTCTCACCGCAGACCGGACAGGTCGATTATAATCCGGCTTCGCTCAAAGGTTTTTTTGAGCAGACAAACGTGAACCATCTCATAGACAGCCGGACAATAGAAGAAGAAATACTCTATTCCCATCATGATATAGAGAGGCAGACTGCGAGAAACATCTGCGGGGTCATGATGTTTGAAGGAGATTCGGCCTTAAAGAAAATAGGCGTTTTATCCGGCGGTGAAAAGAGCAGGGTTCTTCTGGGTAAACTCCTTGCAACTCCGGTTAATCTGCTTATCCTGGATGAGCCGACAAATCATCTTGACATGGACTCATGCGATGCCCTGCTTGCTGCCCTCGACAGTTTTGAAGGTGCGGTAGTCATGGTAACCCACAATGAGATGTTTCTCCATGCCCTTGCCGAACGACTGATTGTCTTCCAGGACGAAAAAGTGAATGTTTTCGAAGGAACCTATCAGCGGTTCCTTGAAAAGGAAGGCTGGAGAGATGAAAAAGGTCTTGTCAAAAATCTTCCTGATTCTGATGAAAGCCCTGAAGCAGGAATGAAATTCAACAAAAAGGAGCTTCGCCGCCTTCGCTCCGAAATAATAACCGAAAAGTCGAAAACAATAAGACCGCTTGAGCAGCAAATCGCAAAAACGGAAAACCGGATCGAAGCGCTGGAAAAAGAGCTCACCGAATACACCGAAGCCATGCAGAAGGCATCCGAAGGAGGAACCGGAAAAAAGATCGTGGAACTCTCCCAGGCTATATATGTCTCGCAGAGATCGATTGACAATTTTTTTAACGAGCTTGAAGCTCTTTCGAAAGAACTGGATGAAAAAAGCTCCCTTTTTGAAAACAGGCTGAAGCAGCTTGGAATCTCTGAAGGCGAAAAGGAATAAATCCGTCTTAACCTCTAAATCACAATTTGAGGTTTGATTCCAGCCCCGAACCACTCTCACGCACCCACAAGTTATGCACGCTCTGCGCGAATGCCCTAAAGCCGTTCCCCCGGTTCCCTGTTGACATAGTCTCGCTAAAATAATCCTTGACAACTTCCGGGAGAGAGGTTAATTTTTACTAAACTGGAATGATTCCGAAATGAAAATGATCACACGAGAAGAGCTTATCGGTAAACTGAAAGAAAGGGGCTTTAAAATAACTCCGCAGCGGCTGGCTATTGTCAATGTGCTGGTCAAAAGAGGGCATCTTCATCCCGGGGCCAACCTGATCCTCGAAGAAGCCCGAAAGAAGACTGAAAGAGTCAGCTTATCAACAGTTTATGCAACGCTTGGCGAGTTATCACAGCAGGGCCTGATAAAAAATCTGGAATTTGACCAGTTGGAAAACCGCTGCGAAGTAAATCTTGAAGAACACATCAACCTCGTCTGCAAGCTGTGCGGAAAAATTACAGATTACCATATTCCCCCGTCATTGGAACCAAAAGATATTGCCCGGGAGGCGGGCTTTATCGTCACGGATGCGCGGATGGAATATTACGGCTATTGCCGGAACTGCACCACACTCCCAAAAAGAGCACATGCAGGGCGGCAGATCCAGGATGAGAACGCCTGACCGCTGAAGTCGGCCTGCTCTTTGCGTAATTTAATCCGGAATGATTCCAGGTTAGGAAGCAGATGGTATATTATCAACCTGTTCTAAAAAAGGAGGAAATTAATATGAAAAAATCAAAAAAACTGACAACCAGAGCTGGCGCCCCCGTCGTCGATAATCAAAATGTCATGACTGCCGGACCGCGAGGGCCACAGCTCCTCCAGGACGTCTGGTTTCTGGAGAAACTCGCCCACTTCGACAGGGAGGTGATCCCGGAACGACGCATGCACGCCAAGGGCTCCGGCGCTTACGGTACCTTTACCATCACCCATGATATCACCAAGTACACCCGGGCCAAGATCTTCTCCAAAATCGGAAAGAAGACCGCCTGCTTCCTGCGCTTCTCCACTGTAGCCGGCGAGCGCGGCGCCGCCGATGCTGAGCGGGATATCCGTGGCTTTGCCATGAAATTCTATACCGAGGAAGGAAACTGGGATCTGGTTGGCAACAACACGCCTGTTTTCTTCCTACGTGACCCGCTGAAGTTCCCCGACCTCAACCACGCCGTGAAAAGGGA
>JAHJRK010000337.1 GCA_018830925.1 Pseudomonadota bacterium | reverse complement strand
TTTTGATATCACTACAGTTGAACCCGATAAAAATGAACCGGAAAAAGCACGATCTTTATTTATTTCATCTCTCAGATCTGAAAAAGAAATAAATAAATTCGGTGTGTTGTTAAAAAACAGCAATAATTTTTACATACTATCACTCAAGGCCGGCGTCATGGAGAAAAAATACAAAAAAGAATTACCCGAATCATTAATGAATCTTGACGTCACCATACTTACAAAGCTCATACTCATGGAAATCCTTGGTATTGATCAGGCAGATTTTGACAATGAAAAACTTATTGCCTACTCAAGCTCCGATAAAGAAGCAATGGAAAATATCTCATCAGGCAGGTACGATATTGCTTTTATTCTCAATCCTACAAAGATCGAGCAGGTTCGTAAAATAGCAGGCGAAGGCTTAATAATGCCGAGAAAATCGACTTATTTTTACCCTAAGGTTATAACAGGCCAGGTTTTAAATAAATTGTCATAAGCCGTTGCTCAACAATTACTGTAACATTGTAATATCGTAATCGGCATAAGGGGCCGTAAGCCGTGACTGGCATAAGGAGCCGTAACAAAATGATCAGAAATGTAATGGTTTTTTCGTAACGGCCCCTAAGGCTATGGAATGAACATCCTGCCGACATCATCAGTGTAAGAGCCGTCATCACGATAGATTACAAGCGGGGAGGCTATCGTTGCGCCGGGACGTCCCCCTTTTACACCTTCAACAATTACAAGTTTCGATTCCGCATTCTTTTTTGAGTAAACAAATTTTAGATACTTTGGTTCAATTCCGTATAATCTCATATTCGTAATAATATCGGCTGTGCGTTCGGAAGGATAAATCATTATGAATCTTCCTGAAACCCGCAATAAACTTCCTGCTGTTTTAATAATATCAGGAAGAGTAATTTTTATCTCGTGCCTTGCAAACGCCCGCTGATTATCCGGATTGATTCTTCCAGATTTTGCCTTCCTGTACGGAGGGTTACAGACAACAATATCGGCCGGCCCTGAAATCGCACTTTTTTTCAAATCTTTGACGTCTGAGCAGATAATTATGACCCGGTCTTGCATATTATTATCCTTTACATTAATAGCAGCAAGAACCGATAGACTTTTCTGAACCTCGATTCCATACACTTTAATTTCAGGATTCCTGTACGCGAGCATAAGAGCAATAATGCCGCATCCCGTTCCTATATCAACAACTTTGTCACCCGGATGTGTATCAACATGAGAGGCAAGCAGTATTGCGTCTATTGAAAAACGGTACCCGGTCTTGTTCTGCATAATTCGGATATTACCGTTTAAAAAAGCGTCGGCCGTCAGTGAGTCCATAATCAAACAGGCCCTATCTTGAATATAATATCTGCTACGAGTTCTTTTCCGAGTGTTTCATTCAGCTTTCTTATCATGTCCTTTCTATAATATTGAAGCTCCTGTATCCAGACAGAACTGCCGACATGCACAAGAAGTATTTTACCTTTAAACCCTGCCGGTCTGGCGTTTTTTGCTACAGCCTCTCCGACAACATCGTCCCAAAGGCTGAAAATGCTGGTCAGTTCCAAATCCGGATCCAGACGAAACGTATTTAAAACTTCACAGAGTATATTTCCGATATGTATAAAGTCATCTGATTTTTTTTTTGCTCCATCCATAGCAATACCTTATCCGTATAATATTGAGCTCATAAACAGATCCGACAGCCCCTGCAACCACCCGTTTCTTATTTTGCTTGACTTGAACTGTTGCATAAATTAGATAGAGATATAAAATTAATTAATTAAATAATTTTATATTCTAACATTTTAAGCAATTGCCTATCAACAGGAAAGATTGTCTCTTGTCGTAAATTTCAATTGTTTATCAGGGGTCGTTGATTACTGTCAGGCATGGATCTCAAAAATACATTTGAATAACCTGTAAATATTAAGGATTAATAATAATGAGTTGGGACTGGGAAAAACTTAAGGAGCAGCAGCAAGGCAACAGAGGTGTTCCGCCTCAATTTGAAAATATTATTAATAAATTTTCAAAGTTTAACCTTCCGGGACTACCGCTGGTAATATTCATTTTCTTTGCTTTGTTTGTTGTCTCATCAATGATTTATACCGTTGGAGTGGACGAGGTAGGCGTAATTCAAAGGTTTGGGAAATATGTCCGAACCGGTCAACCCGGTCTTAATTTTAAAATGCCGACAGGCATAGAAAAAGTCACAAAGGTAAAGGTAAGGCGTGTATTCAAGCAGGAGTTCGGTTTCAGCTCGATGAGATCCGGAGAAAAGCAGCGTTTTTCAAATGAAGAGAGCAGCGAAAGCATATCACTCATGCTTACGGGAGACCTCAATGTTGCCCTTGTTCCGTGGATCGTCCACTACAGGATCAATGATCCGTATAATTATTTATTTAAAATCAAGGATGTTAATGCTTTGCTGTCCGACATGTCCGAAGCGGCAATGAGGCTTGTAATAGGAGACAGAAGTATCAATGAAGTCATAAGCAAACGTGGAGAAATAGCTGATGAAGCCAAAAGCACTCTTCAGGTTGAACTCGATAAATCAGAGGCCGGAATAAGCATTGTAACAATAGAAATGGAGAAAACAAATGTGCCTGAACCTGTTCAGCCGTCTTTTAACGAAGTCAACCAGGCGGTCCAGGAAAAAGAAAAATTAATTTATCAGGCCAGGGAGGCATATAACAAGTCAATACCCGAAGCAAGGGGAGAAGCTGAAAGAACGATCAGGGTAGCAGAAGGGTACGCTTTAGACAGGGTAAACCGCGCCAAGGGCGATGCCTCAAGATTTATCTCGCTTTATAATGAATATGTCAAAGCAAAGGACGTTACCAAAAGACGAATGTATATTGAAATGCTCAAAGAGCTTCTCCCGAAACTTGGGAACAAATATATAATAGATGCCAATCAGAAGAATCTTCTACCTTTTCTAAATCTTGAAAAATATACAGGTGCTGTAACAAATGAAAAATAAAAACTTTATTCTCATCGGATGCGTTATTGCGATTCTTCTTGCTGCAGTCGGTTCCGCTTTTATAGTCGATGAAACCGAACAGGTGGTTATTACACAATTCGGGAAAGTCATCGGATCTTCTAAAAAAGAACCGGGGCTTTACCTTAAAATTCCTCTTATACAGGAAGCCAATTATTTTCCTAAAAACCTTTTGCAGTGGGACGGCAATCCGGGCCAGATACCCACTCTTGATAAAACATACATCTGGGTTGATACATTCGCCAGATGG
>JAHJRK010000037.1 GCA_018830925.1 Pseudomonadota bacterium | reverse complement strand
TATCATTTTAATAATCAGATCAGCACATATCTGAATGACATTCAGGGGCTGATTGATTTCATGGGCCATACCTGCAGCCATGGTTCCAAGGGTCGCAAGCTTTCCAGCCTGAATCAACTGGGTTTCTTTTTCAACACTCTCGGTGATATCGGTTGTCGATGCAATCAGAACATCTTTGTGGGCGTATGTTGCATTGACAACCTTGACATTCACAAAAAAAGAGGTCCTATCTTTTTTAAAATGTCTTTTCTTGGTAAAAAGAATGGAATCATTTTCCGGCAACTCCTGGAGGCTGCGCTTAATGGTTTCATCCGTTTGATTTCCGATGTCAAGAAAGGAATAGCCCAGAATCTCAGCTTTAGAATATCCGTATTCTTTTTCAACCCGTTGGTTCACATCCAGAATTTCAAGCGTATGCCGGTCAACAATAAAGATCGGATTGGGGTTATCATTAAACAGAGACCTGTATTTATCTTCGGATATTTTATGCTTTTCATACAGGGAGGAAAGCTCCTTATCCTGAAGCTCAAGCTCTTCGCGGTTCTTCTTGTCTTCTGTCAGATCTTTTAAGGTCTCAATGGCTCCAATGATCTTTCCGTCCGGTGATTTTATGGGAGCGGCAGTAAAAAAGATCCATTTTCCGCCATTCCCGAGATGGGGAAAGAATTCCTCTGCTTCATAGGCCTCTTTTATCAGGCTGGACTTTTTCCAGAGTGATCCGTAATACTTCGACACCTCTTTTTCTGACATCCCGCTCACAATTACATCTGCCATGGAGGGCCGCTTGGCAGATCGAAACGGTACCCATTGCCGGTCGGTTCCAACCAGTTCATATGCCTTATGTCCCGTAAGCTCTTCACAGGCGGTGTTCCAGTGTGTTATGATATGATCATTGTTAATGATAAATGTTGGAATCATACTGCCCTGAATGATCTGGGACAGCTCTTTTTCCATCTTTATCAGGTCTTCCCTTTCAACCTCAAGGTATCGGTTTTCCTCCTCGGCATTCTTCTGGATTTTTCTGGAAAACTGATCAAAGAGATCAATAATCTCCTTTTTATCCGTCCCTTCTGTCTGAATTTTCCTTTTTATCCTGATTTTTTCTTCTTCAGCCTGGAGAAAATTCAGAAAAGATATGGTATGGTATTCATCAAGGTCCATTATGCTGATATGTTCTGTATTGATCTTACCCAGTATGCAGCTTAGGGTTTTATCGTTTTTCAGTTTTAATATGACATCAATATTCGAAAGTTTGCAGATCTCGCTGTAATCCGTGATTACCATGATGCCTTTCTCCCTGGCATAGGTTATTCCTTCTGAATGTGTCAGGGTATCTGCAACAGCAAGGATCTCGGGCGCTAATTCCTTTAATCCGGGACCCAGCAATATTTCGAGAATTTGTTTGCAAGGACTGTTTCCACCGATTATTACTATTTTTAATCCTTTAAGCTCTAAATACATTGGACTTGTTGCTCCTGTTCGAGGCATTAATTCATAACCTAGTATATTAAAAGATAATTCAGGTTACAATAATAAAAGGCGGAATTGAAAAGATTAATGAATATTTCAGAAATATAGCCAAAGTGGAAATCGTTGTCCCAGATTCACTTGCAACAGGGAGGATGTGGTGATGTTGAGGGTGGCTTCCTTACCCCGCCTCAAGCCTTTACAAAAAGTATAGCTCTGCTTAAACCCACCTTCTCTTCAGAACACGGCTTAAGGCTGGCTTTTATCGCGACATCAACAATTTTTCTGAAATAATCCTCTTTCACGTGAATCCTGGGTTCAACAAGAAGAAAATGGGCTCCCGGTTTTAAAAAGATAACAATCTCATTAAAAAAAACATCCTTATTCCGAACTTCATGAACCATCCAGAACCCGAGCGCAAAATCCGCCTGTTCATTTACCCCTAATTTATCAAAACTGCATTTATGAAGGGTGATCCGGGATAAGAGGCCTTTTTGCTGTGCCCGATGGCGAACTCTTTCAAGCATTTTTTCCTGCAGATCAACAGAAATAACGCGCCCTTTTTCTCCGACCATCTTTGCCATTCCGATTGAAAAATATCCCATCCCGCATCCAATATCGACAACCGTATCCCCTTCCTTAATGAATTTATTAAGCATCTTCTCCGGATTATGTATCAACATCCTGAGGGGATTGTCGAAAGTATATGCAAGCCACCAGGGACAGACATGATCGCCTGTCAGAAAAATTCTGTTTATGATACTCATTTACATCTTCCTTCATTGCTTTATGGCAAAAGACCGTAAGTCATTCTTGATATAGTATTTTGCTCCAACTTTTGTTAAAAGTGCTTCCACATCGCAAAGAAATTTACCCCAATCCACACCCTGCTCCACAGTCTTCATGTGGTTTAACTTACCAACTTTCCAAAATCCAACATACCTGCGAGCCTTTCGGATCACAGCAAGTGCCTGGACCGGATCAATAACCGGCTCAAGGCTGACCCATGTAAAAATGCCCGCTTTGTGAGCGGCTTTCAAAATGGCCAGCCGATCATCCACGGTCGAGGCACCCGGCTCCCAATACTTGCGTGTATCGTCATCAGAAAAACAGAGCGTGATGCCCAGTTGCGTGTGGGCAGCCTTCATCAGCGCCATGTCTTCATGAATGAGGTCCGGGCTACCTTTGGTCAGCACTTGGTTGTTCATCCGGTGTTTTAATACAATTTCAAGAGCCTGCCGTGTCAATCGTTCGGTTCGTTCAAGCGGCTGGTAAGGATCGCTCAGGAAACAAAACAGTATGGAGCGGGTATCGCCCCGTAAACGCTGCGCATCTTTTTCGAGGAGTTTCAAAATATCAGTGCGCGGCTCAGCAATTGCGTGCCATCTTTCCCCGGTTGTCCGCATGCAAGCTGGCGCATAGCAATAACGGCAGCCATGCGTGCATCCACGATAGAGATTGCACGCCAGCTCAGAGTACTCCCGCGCTCGCCCCTTAGGCTCATAAACAACATTCATGACCGGCCTCCGTTAAAATGATGGAGTGTTCCCAAATACCCCGGCCCAATATCTGAACCCCTGCCTTTTTTAACCGATCGGAATGTACTGAATGGATGGGTTGTAATGGAAAAGCTACGAATTGGAGATCCAATGTTATTGAAGTTCAGGGATGTATTTGCCTTTTCAAAACAACTGACACTATCCCGTAGATTTGACCTTCAAGTGCCTCCAATTTTCCGTGCTCAATATCTTCCGAATTGCCCAGCTTGCTCGTCCACACGCCTGAACCAAGCTGCCTTGCTGCGTGAGCCGGTTTCCCATCGGACAAAACATAAATGGCTACTTTTTCAAAACCGTCTTCATAACACGCATCTTGACACCGGGTAAAGCTCAAGCTCTCAAACGCCTTAACATACGCCTCTACAGTATAAACCCTCGGTATGCTATCCGGCCAGAAGCAGGTATATTGGCTATCCGGTTCCCACCACGCATTACTATCACCGGCTGCCCATGCAATACAATTATAACCCTTCTCGGCAGGACTGGTGATGCTGTAAGGTGAGGTTGATAAATTCGGAAAAAACCTTTCAATTTGCTGTTTGTTCAACTGATATATCCGTGCTCCTTACCCCAAAGCAACCAATCTTCCGTCATTACCTTGATTCTTCCCCTGTGCCCAGGAGGAACGGGATCTTCACCCGTGATTGACTTTAATGCCCAGAACCAATGCCCCGGTTCTTTTTTCATTTCCCGGAGAATCATAGGAACCGCAACAGAACCAAGACCGATGATTTGCTGATATGCAGGGTGCATGGCAATATCCGATATGGATGGAAGAAATGCTGTCTCCGCTTCCCATTGAGATTTCAGACGATAAAATTTCATCTGAGGAAACAGTGATTCTCTCGAAATCGGCACAAAATACTCCTTGATAAAATTTTTATAGGCCGTCGATAACTTATCAGACTCTTCACCTAAGGCGGTGGTGGAGATGAATATATCGGTATAAAAACTTGTGGGCTTTATAACTGCTTCATTCCGGCATGCATATGTCATTTGAATAGATCCTTAGCTTGCTCCGTTATGCTTTTAAAAAACACCTCATTTTTGAAATCGCGCAATTTTTCGAATTCGTTCCACATAGCTTCTTCGTTGCCCGAATAACCCGTTTCTTTGAATACATCTATATCGAAAATGAAAGGGAGCCTTTGTCCCTTTTCCGGGATTTCCATCGTTTGATTAATAACAGCCACAGCATCTATATCCGGCTTTGGTATAACGAGCCTCATAAAGAATTGCGCCAACGCTTGCGGCAGTTCAGGAGCCACAACCGGTACCGTTAATATATATTCCGAAAAATCTTTTAAAGGCAGGGGCATTTCTATTCGGTTAATGTATCTCAATGCAACCCGCGTAATTTTTAACGGCTTCGCGATGTTAAAATACATGTCCCATAATTCACGTGCTTCCGAACGGAACGTATTCCAGTTACTGTAAGGTTTTAATTTATTGAAAGAAAAACCATTTAACCTTGATTGGACGATTTTTTTTTCAACTTGTGAACGGAAAAGATACCCTGTCTGACTGGCTTCAGTTTTTTCTAAAGAAGCGCCGTGCTGATCAAGTCTGATGCCTGCGGAAAACTCCGTTCGGTGCTGCTTTTCAGGATAACGATCCTTAATCTTGTCATAAAACATTTCTAAGATGTCCAGAGTCACATCTTTAGGCAGTTCAACGCGGATATCTAAAATAGCCTCCGCAATTGGAGCATTAGGGAAAATTATGTATTCGCTCAAGACATTCCTCCATACCTATGGACAGCGTTCACTGATTTTCTTTTATTACAATTTACCATAAAAACGCAATGTTTTTCAACAAATGACAACATAATCAAGTTAAACT
>JAHJRK010000336.1 GCA_018830925.1 Pseudomonadota bacterium | reverse complement strand
TGCTTCTCCCTTAAGGCGTTTACGACCGAAACAACGGTTGCAACCGAACAGGATGCTTCATGATATTGCTTCACATGGTGCTTTATAAGGGCTGTTTTAAGGGAATTGCCGCCGGTTTGAATGGGATCTGAGATATATTCCGCATCCTTGCGGCTGAAAGCGCCTGTTCCGGTGATTTTGTGAATAAAGTACAGCAAGTAAAAAAAGTATGTATGATGCTTCTGCGAAGACTCATATTTTATCTCTGCTGTGTTGTTTCATATTTCAAGTCGAGACTGCATCTTCCATCCGTTCAAATCGTCCATTTCCTTTGTATGTGCAAAAAGCAGAGACAGGATAGCCCAGGGTTGAAGAAACGCCGCAGGCGGTGTTTTCCCGAAAAGGGCTGCTAAGGGTTATCGTGATGAATTAATGTACCCAAATTAGGAACTTTTGTACCCTTTTTGATAATATATTTCAAGAATCTATTTTGATTGAGAAGGGATCAATTATGTTAGGACGTGGCACACCCTGGCATAAAGAATCTTTATTGTGGTCGAGAATTACTGCTGCTAAGCCCATGTAGCAGCTTTCCTTCCATAATATGCAGGAGTGAATATAGAAAAAATGAAATGTGCCGGTTATCGACGCCACCTACCTATCAATAACTTGCTCTTACTTACGGGAGAGGGGATTAACAAAGGAAAGGGGCTCTTTTCTTATGTGGCAAGACGAGACAGTATAAAACTGTTAAGTGAAACTCCTTCCTCAGCGCAGCGGATAGCCAAATCCCGGTGTTTTTCAGGGGGGATTCTCAAAGTGAGGTGCCCTTTGAATTTCTTGAGCCCCAAGGGCGTTGGCGCTGCTTCACCTTCTTCCTGCATCCACTTGACGGACTCCGTAACGACAGATTCAATTTCCCGTAGCGCTTCCTCTATGGTATCACCGTGGGCTGCCAGGGAAGGAAATTCCAGGCATCTGGCCACATGACAATGGTCATCCTCCGACCACTCTATTCGGTAGGTATATTTCTCAATGTCATTCTTCATTTTTCTTCGCCTCCATTTTCTCGATGGCTTTTTTCACGTCTCTTACCTGATAGAATTTTGCCATCTTATCAACTTTTTGCAGGTTTATTCTCGGATCACCTTTCCAGGGTGTTTTGAAGATGTAATGACTGCCACGTATTCTTGGTTTACCGAAATATTTTTTACAAATCTTCAGCAGATCGGCAAATAAGACATTTTGGAGACTTTCCAGATGATCCTTGTCTTTCATGGGCTATATGATAGCGTATGTGCTATCACCTGTCAAGAATACATTTTTCCAGAATACATTTTTACAGCTGGTCTCTTCGTTTTCGTTTCAGGAAACTTGTCGATATCGGTAGCACGCGATATGAGAAGCTTCAGAAAAACGGCATTTCTATGCCGCAATGTTTCGCAGATACTCAGAAGAATGAGATATTCCTCTATACCCTTTGCTGTTGAAGAACCGCCTATAGCTTTCCTTTCGTAATGTGCAGAAGTGAATAAAGAAAAAATGAGATGTGCCGGTTATTGACGCCACCTACGAGTCAACAATTCTTAAGATGGAATATAGTTGGGTATTACTAAATGAAATGTTAATTTCTCATAGCCTGTAAGGACTGGAATTGATGTTTGAAATGGTTATTTTATCAATGCTCATATTATGAAGGTGTCTGGTTTCTGTGACGATTGCTTTGGCCCTTTCCTGAAAATTACTATCTGCACCAGGATGGAGAATCATTTTTGATATTAAGACATCCGGATATACTTTAATCAATTTTAATTCGTCTTTATTTGAAATAGTCAAATCAATTTCTGAACCTAATAAATCGTATGCCCGCGGTAGCTTAGGATGCTCATATAATAATCTCAGTTCTCTTTCTGTCTCATAATATTTTGTCTTTGTGAATAGCATATGTTTTAGTATTTCATATATCCCCCCCAACCTAAAAAACAAGGGAGCGTTTCCTGCCGCTTCATCCTGAAATGCTTCGTCATAATCACAATAATTAACTTTGCGCGCTCTAATACGTCCACCATCTTTGATCTGTTCTTTATGTAATGATTGTTTTATTCTCTTAAACGTTGATTTTATGGCAATACCTTCATGTTTGGTTGTGTAAGAATTCCACATTGTGTTTAACTCGTTTTCACCAATGCACCAACAATTGACAAACAGCCATTGTTTCAAGTGATCATAAAACTTTTGAAATCTATTCCTAATATTGGTTAGATCTTTGTGCATGTTTCCCGTTATTTTTATATCGCTGATAAATATTTCTGATGGCTTAGGGTGGGAAAGAATCTCAGTAACAAATCTTAGCATCTCATGATTATAAATCTTGTCTATGAGACAATCATATATTTCTTTTGTTAGTGTGCCTTCGTAAAAGTCTTCTTTATTCAAATTGTCAACCCTGTTAAAATAGATTGCGCTATCTTTCAGGAGCTTCTCAAATTTCCAGAAATCCATGTACTTAATTAAGGG
>JAHJRK010000335.1 GCA_018830925.1 Pseudomonadota bacterium | reverse complement strand
GTCATCCCGGTTAATGCCTTTAAGTTTTTTACCTTCTAAAATACTCTTTGCTTGCTCAAGGGTTAATGCCGTGCCTTCAATGTGTGTGGAATGGTGCGACTCAAGAATTAATGCGTTTTTTTGCATATCAGCAATCCATTCGTCCTTGAGTTTTACCGCATCAAGAAATCCACGCACTCGCTCTATTTCAACAAGCGCCTTATTAATCTTTGGGGTTATGGCAAATTTAGGCTTAAACATTTTATCCTTTGCCTTCCACAATGGCGATTTCATCTTCGGTTAGACCGTAAAGCTCACCATCTGGTCAATGTTTTTCGTATTCATATACCTGTACCTGCTTTGATTAACAGGATATCCATGATACTTCAAAAGTGCGGGGCGTCCCACAAGTACCCCCACAGATGCTCCAGAATTCAGTAAGTTGTCAACGGAATTTCGAAATTTATATGGAGCTCGAATGTTAAGGGTTCAGAGGTAAAAATAAATGCTGAACCTCAATTTCTCCGCTTGGTCTTGAATGTCTGGTTGAAAAGCGGGTAATGAAGGAAACTGCCGATAAATCTACTGTCGGTGGTGAATTGTAACAATGTAACAGGGATCTTTTTTTCTTAATCTGGACTTTTACCGCATCAATAGCTTTCGGCGCATTACCATCCAGCACATATCCTACCATAACCCCGAATGGCAACTCCTGGGCATATTGCGCTGAAACATAACGCATAAGCCCCTCGCTTACATACTTATCAGAAAGGGATTTAGAACCACTTGGGAAAGGAACATTGAGGCGCTTGCATTCATAGGCAATATAGTTTTCTTGATTCAGGTCGAAAAAAATTGCGAAGTCTATATACCCTTTGGTTACAACATCTCCCCTCACATCCGAAGCCAGCAGTTTGTATTGCGGGCTGACTATCCAATTTTCTCGTGAACGGGGATCACAACACAACATCCAGGCCAGTTGATCCGTAATTTTGTTTTCAAGAGATTGTGAATCAAACCGTCTGCTGCAATCCGGCCAGATACTTTCAATAACTTGTAACACCTTTTCATGTACATCCAGAAAAGAGGCCAACCAAGCTGAAGGGTTTCCGATTATCACCGATTCTTATCCTTGTACCCGCGATGTCTTAATGACTGGAGATCGGCGATCACGGCGTCCGCATCGTTTAATGCTGCACTTTTTAGCCAGTAGCGTAAAGCTTTCGGTTTTATCAGGTAAAGTGTGTCATCAACAAATATTCGTAAATCAGGTATCAGATGGAAATTAGGTGATATTTGTCGCTTCAATCCTGTGTTTATTCTGGCTAATGCTGCCTTAAAAGCCTGAGCAGTTTCAGCGATGGTAAAGGATTGCTTTGGCGGTATAGTCTGAATTTTAAGACCAACAACTGCAAGGTCGGGATGATTGAACATCAAAGTGGCGGATAGGTAATTACTTGGCTTTAGCCAATCCGTCAGAGTTGCCGTGAGTGTTGTCACATATTCCTGGAAATGATTTCTTCCGGCTTTTTCCCAAAGCGGCGGTGTTTTTTTCGCGCGAGGCTGGATACTGGGTAAGATATATTTGATGGTATCGTCAATGATGATTATTTCGGTATCGGTAAGGCCGTAATACTGGTAGACAAGCTGATTCAGTTTTTCTACGGTTTCATCGTCCGGAAATTGTCCTTGAGAATATTCATCCTTATTCCGTAACAGAGCGTCCATAACCTCAACAATTGCATTTTCAGCTTTTTGCGCCGCTTTCGGATCGGGAAGCTCATCAATATCAGGAAATGGCAGCAGGCGTAATTGATTTTCGTCAACAAGCGGACGTTCAGAACCAAAACTTGCAGTTTCGTGAAAGTAAAACCATGCAGCAAAACGGCTATTTATTATAGCTGTGAGCAGCTTTAGTCTTGAAGAATCTTCTTGCGAAAAACTTATTGCCTGAATTGCATGCCTAAAACAAAAGTTTTCTTCGGAATATGCTGCACGTAACAAGCAGTTTTTTATCAAAATTCCTTTCGGGATTAACACATGAGGTCCACAAAAACCAGCTTCAAAGCCCAAGCTTCTAACTGCCGAGGTATGCCACGGATCACTCAAGATTGCATAAGGAATAACCCACTCTCGAAAATTATTGGCATCTAGAAATTTTAATTTATTTACATAATTAGAGTTTTTTGGTTTGTCCCTTGGCTTGTCACTTGCCTTGGTAATCGGTTGAAAACCCTGTCCAATAATCCAAGGTTTCCCCCTTTTTTTGTTTTCATTATATTTTGATAGGTTTTTATCCAACTTTGACAACCCGAAAAGCCAACCAAGGAGCTTCATATCTCTGTTGGTCATCCACAGGTGTCTTCCCCAGGCAGACGGATCAGTGAGGACGGTCGATAATTTTAGTGATATCCTGTCACCTCTATTTAAGGTAGGCATACGCGTTGCCTGAAACAGGGGATCAGCTTTGGGGCACCAGTAATCGAAGCGGTAATCGGGAAGTTCTTTAAAGGATGGTTGAAATAGACATAATGCCGTTGGGCGAACAGCACCGTCGAACAATAGAAAACGAATATCTGATAAATTGATAACTTTTTTCAAGAAAATCTTTTTAAGCCATAAATTCCTGGCTTGAATTGAAGATTTGCTGTGATTATGCAAAAAGCCCATGGCCGGTAACAAGAAAGCGATTGTACCGTCCGGTTTAACATGTTGTAATCCCTTCCAGACAAAGGCCCATGCAAGCTCGTCGGAAGGCATGGGTAAGTCATGGACTTTACACCATGCAATGGCTGACAAAATATCTCCTTGTTTTCGGCTTACCCATGGCGGATTTCCGATTACAATGTCGAATGTTTCCTCTGATATTTCTTCGGTGAAAAAATTCCGATCACACATTGTTTTTCTGAAAAGAGGGGGCAACAATTTCCGCTCGGCCAGCAACTTCAAAATCGCTGCTGGCTCAACCTCTTCCAGGAGGGCGATATAGAGGGAGAAAATGCCGATACGGACCGCGCTCGGTTCTTTGTCCCAGCCATGAAGCCGCTTGATAATGGAAACGAGGGTGTCCCAATCAGGCGTGGCGTTCGGATTGCCGCTTCGCCAATCCTCAACTATCCGCTGGAACAAACGCACGAGGAAAATGGCCGACCCGCAGGCGGGGTCCAACACCCTGAAGTCCGGTTTCGTCCTGATTTTAAGAGGCAGGCTGTCCCATATTTGATTTACCGTCAGATCAGCCAGGAAGTGGGGGGTGTAGTACGCTCCACTGGCTCTCTGCTCCTTCGGTCTTTCACTGAGAAAACGGTTGTAAATGGCGCTGATCAATTCAACGGGGATATAGCGGAAGTCGTAAGGCCAGAAGCGACCCTGGCCTGTTGCAAGTTCGACGTTTCCTTTGCGGAAGTCTGCAAGATGCTGCAGATGTTCGACAGTCAAAGAAGGCGCCGGTGCGGATTCATCGAATGCGCAAGGGGCGAAGAAGATATCGCCGTTGAAATTCTTGAGCAGTTTCTTAAACAGCATGTTGAGATGCTCAGGGGCTCCGTTATTCAGCAGATCCTTAAGGCAACCTATTGTTTTGCGTCCAATGGCTTGCTTGAAATATTCGTGGTCGATGATACCCCGGTCTTCCAGATAGGCAATGAAGGCTATTTGCAGCAGCAGCGCCTGAGCAGCTTCCGGAGAGAGTCCCTTTAATCGCCTTTCCGTCTCCCTCAGGTTAGAGAGGAGTTCCGCATCAACTTTTTTCTTCTGATCAAAAATATTTTTATTTTCCTGGAAATAGCGGCCTGACTCGACGCCTGTTACAAGATGGGAAAGCTCTATCGCATCCGCGACCAGATTAAATGACCGAATAAGCCGTTTATCTCTGCTATCATCCGTTTCATCCGCATCTTCCGGTTCGGGGGTCTGGAACAGCGAATAAGCGCGCAGTTCTTCCGGCAGAATCACAAGCAGTAGGCTGACAATTCCTTGGTTCCACAAGGCGTTATAGATAATGTTTATCTTAGAACGATCAAGGCGGTCTTGAGTCAGAAAAGCGATGGTAGGAATAGAATCGACACAAAAAAAACCTGCCAATCCCAGTTTGTTAAATCCGATGCGCATGGCTGCAGCGTGGGGTACTCCAATAACATCTTCAGACGACAAGAAAAGATCCGGCTTACTTCGATTACCCAGGTCAAGTGTTTCGATCCATTTATCTTGTCTGGCTATTTTCATCATCGCCCCATTGCTTTTTTCCGTCTTGTTGCCTTATCGCAGCATTTTTTGCAATATTAAAATTGCTTTGCTTCTGCTGAAGCCCCACAGATCGGGATTTTTTGAGCGATATTTTCCTTTTTGATCTGTGCCTCTACAACCGGAGGATTAACATCAAAATAGGTAGCAATCTCATTGGATATATAAGACCAAATATCGTCAGGAATCGTATCAAAATCAGAAAAAGAGTCTTGATATTTAAGAATGATTTCGCGGCACACGCGCTCGAGGCAGCTTGATGGAACAAGCAAATGGCCGGCAAACCAATTCCCGTGTGTCTCGAACCAGCCGATCTCTTCCGGAGGAACATGAAGTCTCCAATGAACGAATTCCTCCGGCGATTTATATGGAAGATTCTCATAGACCGACTTATGTAAAACATAATGCCCCAGTTCGTGGGCAAGGGTGTAGCGGTATTTTTCGTTGTACTGATCGTACTGGACTTCATCCACATAGATTGTGGTCATATCGGCGCTCAGAAAGCCGTTCAGCCCGAAGTCCTTGAACAACCTTGGAAAGGGGAAAATGTGGAATCCCATTTTCAAATCCAGAATTTCCTCAAGAGGAATAGGAATTTCCATGGAAGGATGGTATTGCTTGAGGAAAGCATCTGCAATTTTACCTACTTCTGAATAGGTATACCGCG
>JAHJRK010000583.1 GCA_018830925.1 Pseudomonadota bacterium | reverse complement strand
TTTTAATATTTATCGTATAAAAAGTGATTTTTTACCTTTTGATTTTTATATCGTGTTGATTGCCATGGAAAGTACAGATCTTTATTCGGATGCCCATCTCACAGTTGCCGCAATCAGGGTTCTTGAACGCCGCAATTCCGTTCCGCCTTCTGTAGAGGATGTATGCAAGTTCCTCTCTTTTTCACTTGAACAGGGAAATTTCATATGCCGAAAACTTGGCGGAATAAACGCAATTGAAATTGTCGAAGGAGCCTTCGGAACCAGGCTCTTTATCAAGAATCATCTTGCGCTTGAAGAAATACCAAAGGGCATGAAAACAAGCGGAATGGATGAGGAATTGAAAAAATTTCAGGATTCCAGAAAAGAATTGACTCAAAAGGTCGCATCGATACAGGCACAGCAGGCTGAAAAGAAAAAAAATCTTTTCGCCGACCTCGAAAATCAGCTTAAAAAGCATCTCGACAAAAAAACTGGGCCGGAACAGGGGAGATAAAAAACAGACCCTATTCCCTACGGTCGAAGATTCTCCGTAGCTTGCTGCGGGGAGCTTCGATAACGCACATTCGCCATGCCTCGGCATACAGGGTTGCCTCGTCTCGAAAATAGTGATTTGCCGCCGCAATGTTTGCATTTGCCCGCTCGCAGATCTCCACAAGCGTTGCTTCCCGGTGTCCTTTTTCCGCAAACACCGGTGAATTCAAGTTTAATTGTTTAATACGTACCATATATGGGCCCACGGGCATAAATATTACCGGTTAAAGCAATAAACCGGCGGCTTCTTCGATAAAGAGTGCGATGGACAAGACAATGGTTATTTCGGAGACGCTTCACCAAAAAGTTTTCTATAATCCACAGCAAAATCTTTCGGCTTGTCGTTGAGGTAAATCCAGTAGGCTGCTATCTCTCTGATTTTTTCAATGCCGATATGGCGACAGTTCAACATCAGTTTGAGAAGTTCGAGCGTCCTGTATATTGTGATGCCGTATTCTCCGGCAACTGTCCTCATTTCTTCGTCATCTGTTACAACCGGAATGCGGAGTTGCTCCGCATGTGCAAGGCAGTGAACATCAACTTTCGATACACCGGGATGCACGTTGCGGACATAATCAAGAATGAAGTCATAGGCTCTCCTGATTTCCGTTTTTTCTTCTTTGGTAATTTTCAGAAAATGGGAACGATTTTCCACATATTCTCGCTCATTCACCCATGAAAAGGTATTTTTCAACCGAGAGTTCCGATTATATTCGTCCTGTAACTCTTTGATGACATACAAACAATATCGATTTTTGCCGAACTCCACATTCAGTAGTGGGCGAATGCTTTTCGCCAACCGGAAATAGGCATTGGAATCGACGAGAAGCCTGCTTTGGGGTATCAACGAAGCTCCTCATATATGTTCTGTGCATCAAGGAGCGGTATATTTAGAATGCTTTGAATGAAGCTAGCGGACTTATGATATTCGACAAGATATGTCTTGAGGATATCAAAAAATGAGCTTCTAAAATGCTCCTTCGCACTGGCAACATAACGGGCCGGAGAAGGGTCCTTTGTGCCGAACAGACTCTCGCCTACGGGATAGAACTGCTTATTGAAATTGCTGGTGGCTTTATGAATTTGATTTCCAGACTCTATATCGATCTTCGGTTTGCAATGATGTATAGCGTATTTGTTAATTTCGTAGTAGACAGTCAGTGGAGAAACTACAAGCCGTTCCGCAATTGTCTTGATACAGTTGATTTGTGCCCCGATGTTGTCAAGCCGGCATAGCGCACCATATTCCTGCTCCGCGAGCACTTCCGGAACAAGTAAAGCTGCAGCAAAGGCATCGGCAAAATCTTCACCTTCGTTGCTCTGCAAATTCGGCGTATAAACATGTCCCAACTCATGGGCCATCCAGAATTTAAAATCATGTATCCGACAATCAAGATTCAGATAAATCCAAGTGGTCATCGATTCTGGGAGATAGATATGGAGAGCGTTTTCGTGATTTTCCTTATTCCCCCAGAGTACGGGGATGATCATCGCCTGCAGATTATTGAAAAAATTGATCAGGCTATCGAAACGGATTTCATCGTCCTTATGAACATCAATTTCTTCTCTGATACGTTTCGTGACTTTGTGTACGTAGGCATAATCAGAGGAAGGAGCCTTGAGCACTGCAGGTTGGGAAAGGTCATCAAACGGCAGATACGGCACTAGTTCGGTCAAAATTCTCCCCATGTCCTTGGCATGATTGATATATTCAGAAGTGATCTTCTGTGCGCCTTTTTTGCGAAAGGCTATTACAGGTTCGTTCACCGTAGGCACTTTATCGACCAGTTCCGCAAAGCTGAAATTAAGAACTCTGGCTAATTTCAACAGCTTATCAGGGCGGGGGAATTTTTCATTCCGAAGCCATTTTGATACGGCTTCTCTGGATACCTGCATTTCTCTGGCAAGCGCCGTTTGGTTCAGGCCAAGCTCTTGCACTTTTTGCTGGATATTCTTTACATTTAATTTGTTTTCCATGGGGCATAGTACACATGATGTCAACTTATGTCAACTTTTATTTTCAGCCTTTTATTTTCAGCCTTTTATTTTCAGCCGCTTTTTTAAGTGTTTTAGTTCATGCAAATTGTGCTTTGCCGGCATCAGGGATATTTCCCGGCGTGTTTTATTACGGGAGCAAAGAAACTTCAGAAGTATGGAGCGTACCCCAAATACTTCCTGAAATTCATTTAATCCGATATTTTTCCGCATCAGCCAATTATTTTGAACCGAAATCAAATTTGATGGACTCGTAAAAAGTCCGATTTTATAACATATTGAAATAATTTAAATTATATAAAGATTTCTCTTGACTTTTCCGTATTCGGTTGATATTAATAGCCAACAGAATCAAAAGGTTAAGAGGAAAATCATGATAAAT
>JAHJRK010000334.1 GCA_018830925.1 Pseudomonadota bacterium | reverse complement strand
TTCAGCTACTGGTTTTCAGACAAGATTGTATTAAGGATGTATAAAGCACAGGAGGTGACTCCTGATGAGATGCCGCAGGTATATGATATAGTCCGGAAGCTTGCAGTGCGTGCCGGGCTCCCGATGCCGAAAATTTATGTGATACCCGAAAAATCGCCCAATGCTTTTGCCACCGGAAGGAATCCTGAACATGCGGTTGTTGCGGTCACCGAGGGACTTCTTGAATTGATGAACAGTGAAGAGATTGAAGGAGTTCTTGCCCACGAGCTCGCTCACATAAAAAACCGCGATATACTGATAGGTTCGGTTGCCGCAACTCTTGCCGGGGCAATCATGGTGATTGCCAGCATGGCGAGGTGGTCGGCGATTTTCGGAGGATCAAGAAGCGATGATGAAGAAGGCGGCGGAGGCATCATCGGTCTTATTGTAATGTCCGTTGTAGCTCCTTTTGCCGCAATGCTGATCCAGATGGCTATTTCCCGGTCAAGGGAATATATGGCTGATGCGACAGGAGCAGGCTTTGCCGGGAATCCGAAAGGACTCTCCGGCGCACTGGCCAAACTCGGAGCCTATTCCGGAAGGCTTCCAATGGATGCCAACCCGTCTACAGCCCACATGTTTATTGTGAATCCGCTTTCCGGAAAAAGACTGATGAGTTTTTTTTCGACCCACCCACCCCTTGAAGAAAGAATAAGCAGACTCGGAGGTATCCGGATTGAAGAAAAGAATAATAATTCCGGAATAAACCGGGGCGAACAGGAGGCTAAATCTTTCTGGGACGGACTTTCCCGCTGATAACCTTATATATATTATGACAATTTCGAAAATAGTTGTAAAAGCGCTCTGCCTCAAGCGGATTAGTGATAAAAGTCAGGCTTTTTGCGAACTCATAAAGGTTATTTATTGAACTGTTTTTGTTAAAAAAATGCATTAAATAAATAAAAATGCACACCACTATATATTGGGGTCATATTTTACTTGACATACAAGAAATGTTTGTTTATAGATTTTACAATATATCGAAAGCGGCTTACTGTTCTATATTTCAATATTGTGATTCCAATATGTTATGATGCTGTTTAGGGAGCATTCCGGAAAGGGTTTTTCAAAGGTTTATGTAGCGATACCGGAAATTGAAAATATTGAGGAGAAGCTGGCTTGATCGATGTTTCAAGCGACGAGAGGCTTGTTGAAAAGTATATCAGCGAGAAGAAAACAGAGCCTGCCGTCAAATTGCTGTTTGACATGATAATAAAATGCGCAAAGGGAAAGAATTTTTCAAAGGCTGAATCCTTAAGGGAAAAGCTCATGGAAATAGACCCGATGGCGCTGATCGAAATCATAAGTTCTGCTGAGATAATTGAGGAGGAAAAAAGCGTATCTCTTGATAAGGCCCATATGAATATATGGTCCGGACTTTATGGGAAACTGACCCCGGAAGAGTCAAATGCTCTTTTCTATTCGATGAAAGAGGCTGTTTATAACGCCAATGAACATGTTTTCAAAAAGGGCGATCATAATTCGATGCTTTATTTCATAAACCAGGGCGAGCTGAAAATGGTGTATGAACAGAAAGGGAAAGAGATCCTTTTAAAAAAGCTTAAACCCGGAGATATAGCGGGACAGGATACTTTCTTTTCAATCAGTGTTTGCACCACTTCCCTGATGACTCTGTCGAAAGTAAAGATGAATTGCATTGAAAAGGATGTTCTGGTCAGATGGAGCAAAGAGATTCCGACTCTTGAGCCGAAACTGAAAGATTATTCGCTGAAGACAGAGAGCGCTCAGGACCTTTTGAAAAAAAAAGGAATGGATCGCAGGCCGGTAAACAGGAATAATATTTTCGGTAAAGTGGCGGTTCAGATAATAAATGCTTCCGGAAATCCGGTTGGAAAAGCTTTCAGGGGAGATCTTTCGGACATATCGGCAAGCGGTATATCTTTTTATATTAAAACATCGGACAGAAAGAATGCCAGTTTTTTACTCGGCAGGAATCTTGACCTTATGTTTGCGGTTTCCGAGGGTGTTGCTGATGCTTCGCTGGAAAAGATAACGCAAACCGGTACTGTAATAGGGGTGAGCTACCATCTTTTCAATGATTATATAAGTCATTTGAAGTTCAACAGGGAATTGAGTTCGGTACTGGTTGCGGAGATTGAAAAGAGGGCAAACACAGGCAGCAAGCGAAAGGACTGATATTTTTTTGCCGCCTCTGAGGGAAGGTACGATGAGTTGTAAATAAATATCGCAATTTGCTTAATTTTATTATTGACACATAAATGATGTTGCTTTAATTATTCGCCGAAATAAAATTGATATACTTGTAAAAAGTCCATCAGGAGATGGGTTTTAATAAAACCAGATGAAAAAAGTCGAACAGACAAGATCGGATAAAATGCGAAATAAAGAATGTTTTACTTCTTTACAGCCGTGCGACAGACAGCCTGACCAGAATGATACGGACGAGCCTCCGTCGCTGTTTATGCCGATAAATGCCGGTACCGGATTAAACCGGCTTTTTGAACCTCCCTCTTGTCCTGCCCGGATTTCTCAGTATCTGCCGGTCTTTTCCCTTTCAAAAAACAGCTTGTTTCAAACCCCGGTAAACGGGATTCTTTTCAATACCCCCTTGAGGGGTACTCTTTGCAGTACCCCCTTGAGGGGCAGAAAAACTCAGGGAATAATTTATAGCTTACTAAAAACAAAAACTTTGCCGGTTCCTGCAAGCGCAGACGATTGTTTTAAAACGGAAGGTTTTATCATAAGAGATAAAAGAGGGCGTATAAAAACGATTATTTTTAAACAAAAAAGGAGCATGTGAGATGCAGAAAAACGCACGTTCAATAAGACGTGGTGATGTCTCCGGAAGGGCCATGAAAATTCCCGATTATCAGGCAATTCCATCCGAAGACAGGCAAACCGACCAGAATGAGATTGATGAACCCCCGTCGCTATCCGCTAATATAAATATTGACGAAGCCTCAGATTCCGGACAACCCGGGCTTGAATTGCTTCCCGTCCGTCCGATTAAACGTCCGCCCTCAAGAATATTAAGAAAACAATTTATTTTCCGTTCAACGCCTGCCGAATGGAACGACTGGCAATGGCAGCTTAAGAATCGTATAAAAAGTCTCGACAGCCTTTCGCAAATTCTGACTCTTTCACAGGATGAGAGAGAGGCGCTGGAGTTAAAAGGCGAAACATTGCCGCTTTCAATCACTCCTTATTACGCGAGCCTTCTTGACAAGACAAACCCGATGCATCCTTTGAGGCGTGCTGTTGTGCCGGTCAAAGCCGAGCTTTGCAAGTCTTTTGGAGAAGCCGAAGACCCTCTGGGAGAAGATGCCGACAGTCCTGTTCACGGGCTCGTACACCGATATCCGGATCGTGTCCTGTTTCTTGTTACGGATTTCTGCTCGACCTATTGCCGTTACTGCACCAGGTCAAGAATAGTAGGCCGGTCGGCATCGGAGCATGGAGGCGGGGCAAACTGGGAAGCAGCGCTTTCCTATATTGAATCAAATACGGGAATCAGGGACGTGCTTCTTTCAGGCGGGGACCCCCTTACCCTTTCCGATGAAGCCCTGGAATGGCTCCTTTCGCGTCTTTGCCGGATACCTCATGTGGAGATAGTCCGCATCGGAACCAAGACTCCTGTCGTGCTGCCTCAGCGCATCACCCCCAAACTGGTTAAAATGCTCAAGCGTTATCACCCCCTCTGGATAAATATTCATTTCATGCATCCGGAAGAGATTACGCCTGAAACCAGTGCCGCCTGTATCAGGCTTGCCGATGCCGGAATACCGCTTGGAAGCCAGACGGTTCTTCTTAAAGGAATAAATGATGATGTTGAGACCATGAAAAGGCTTTTTCACGGTCTTCTTAAAATCAGGGTTCGTCCTTATTATCTCTACCAGTGCGATACGATCACAGGTTCCGGTCACTTCAGAACGCCTGTGGAAAAAGGGCTTGAAATAATAAAAGGCCTCAGGGGGCACACTACGGGTATGGCTGTTCCGAGTTTCGTCATAGATGCTCCCGGAGGTGGTGGTAAGATACCGCTGTTGCCCGAGTATGTTATGGGACGCTACGGAGATGATATTCTCCTCAAGAATTATGAAGAGCTCATGTTCAGATATCCCGACACATCTTCGAAGAGAAGGTTTGAAGAGGTTGTATACTGATGGTTGTTGGGATTACGTACGATCTGCGCGACGAATATATCGCCATGGGTTTTGGTGATGAAGAGACTGCCGAATTCGACCGCGCAGATACGATAGATTCCATTGAAAATACGCTGTCTGATCTTGGCTATGAAACCGAAAGGATCGGACATGTAAAAAAACTTGTGGAATTTCTTTCCGCCGGAAAGCGCTGGGATATTGTTTTTAATATAGCGGAAGGGCTTTACGGCATAGGAAGAGAGGCGCAGGTTCCGGCTCTGCTGGATGCTTATGAAATTCCATACACCTTTTCGGATCCCCTTGTCTTAAGCCTTACCCTGAACAAGGCCATGACCAAGCGGGTTGTGCGGGATCTTTGTATACCTACGCCTGATTTTGCCCTTGTAGAAAAATTGCCGGATATTGATTCCGTCCATCTGCCTTTTCCGCTTTTCGCAAAGCCTGTTGCGGAAGGAACCGGAAAAGGAATCAGCGCTGCTTCCAAAATAAATAACAGGGATGAACTGCGATCGGTATGCCGCTATCTTCTTGACAGATTCCGGCAACCTGTGCTTATTGAGAGATATCTTCCGGGAAGGGAATTTACGGTCGGAATTATCGGTTCCGGGGATGAGGCAAGATCCGCCGGGGTGATAGAGGTCATTCTCAACCGGGAGGCGGAATGCGAAGTCTATTCGTATATCAATAAGAAAAAATATGAAGAGCTTGTGACCTACCATCTTGTTGATGACGAGATGGCCTCCGAAGCCGTAAGGGTTTCCCTTGAAGCCTGGAGAGGACTTGGATGCCGGGATGCCGGGAGGATAGATATAAGGTCGGATGCCGACGGCAAGCCCTGCTTCATAGAGGTAAATCCTCTCGCAGGGCTGCATCCCGTTCATTCCGATCTTCCTATCCTTTGCAGGTTGTCCGGCATGAGCTATAAGGAGCTTATCGGTAAAATAATGGAATCGGCATTGATAAGGGTTGCCCGTTCAATACAGGTAACTACTCAGGCAGATAGGCTGTAAGCAGTTAGCCTGCAGGAGGAGATTGTGTGCAGGGACTAACAGCCTTCAGCCTAAACAACCCGAATAAAAACGAAAGTTTTATTTGAAATGACAAAATACCGTGATTTTTTTCATGTAACAGGAGGCTTTGGGGAATGAAAAAAAAGATCGGTATTTTGTATCCGCACATCCATGAAAATGCGACTGAAGATGAGAAGGATGTGCTTGTACAGGTCAAAGCCATTTCGAAAGCTATCCGGAAACTGGGGTTTAATCCTGTTCCGGTCAATTTCGATCTCAACATGGAAGCCGTAGCCATTGCCCTGCGAAAGCTCAAACCCGCTTTTGTATTCAATCTTGTAGAGGCTGTTAACGGTTGCGGGAGCCTGATACACCTTGCGCCGTCATTACTGGATCATCTTAGGATTCCATATACCGGCTCAGGAACCGAAGCCATGTTTATAACTTCAAACAAGCTTGTTGGAAAAGGTTTTCTTGAAGCAAGCGGTATAGCCACCCCGAAAGCTTACACACTCTCTTCTTTGAAGAAAGAGGTTCCTGCAAAAGGGGAGTATATAGTTAAATCGGTATGGGAACATGCTTCGATAGGGATGAG
>JAHJRK010000333.1 GCA_018830925.1 Pseudomonadota bacterium | reverse complement strand
GGAGACAGCTACATCGACAGCCCTTTTGTGGGAGTATCGGTCATAGGAAAGATGCTTATAAAAGAGGGATTCCGGACAGGCATCATCGGGCAGCCTGATATTGATTCGGGAAGCGATATCTGCAGGCTTGGTGAACCCGAACTCTTCTGGGGCATCACAGGCGGGTGCATAGATTCAATGGTTGCAAATTATACAGCCTCGAACAAGAGAAGAAAAAATGACGATTACACCGCAGGAGGTGCTAATACCCGCCGCCCCGACCGCGCAGTTATTGCATACTCAAATCTTATAAGAAAATATTTCAAAAACACAAAGCCGCTTGTATTAGGAGGCATGGAAGCAAGCTTAAGAAGAATTCCCCACTATGATTTCCGGTCAAACAGTCTCCGCAGATCAATATTGTTTGATGCAAAAGCGGATTATATCGTTTACGGCATGGGTGAAAAGACAGTGGTTGAGCTTGCGGAAAAATTAAGAAACGGAAGCGGAGCAAATGATCTTCCCGGTATCTGTTATGCCGGAAAAGAAAAACCGGAAGGCTATCTGGAACTTCCTTCTTATGAGGTTCTTCTGAAAGAGAAAACGGCATTTATTGATATGTTCAATACTTTTTACAGAAACAATGATCCTGTAACGGCAAAGGGAATGTGCCTGAGGCACGACAGCAGATATCTTATTCACAATCCTCCGGCACCGTATCTTTCAGCAGAGGAGCTTGACGGAATTTATGACATGGATT
Organism: Pseudomonadota bacterium; assembly: GCA_018830925.1. GTDB lineage: Bacteria > Desulfobacterota > Desulfobacteria > Desulfobacterales > RPRI01 > RPRI01. The sequence continues at coordinate 1,557 of JAHJRK010000333.1, read as the reverse complement.
TTGAAAGAGACCTTCATCCTTTTCACAAAAAAGAGGGGCCGGTCAGGGCTCTTGAAACAATAAAATTCTCCATATCAACCCACCGTGGATGCTACGGAGAGTGTAATTTCTGCGCAATATCAGTCCATGAGGGAACAACCGTAAGCTGGCGAAGCGAAGAATCAATCATCAGGGAGGCAAAACACCTGGCATCACATCCTGATTTTAAGGGATATATACTTGATGTCGGCGGTCCCACTGCAAACATGTACGGATTTGAATGCGAAAAAAAGCTTTCCCGCGGAAGCTGCATTGATAAACGATGCATCCATCCTCAAGTCTGCCTCAAATTAAAACCAGATCACAGCAGGCAGATATCATTGCTTGCGAACTTAAGAAAAATAAAGGGAATAAAGAAAGTTTTTATATCGTCGGGCATAAGATATGATCTTCTTCTTTCGGATAAAACCTGGGGAGAAAAATATTTAAAAGAGATCGTGCTGCATCACGTATCCGGCCAGCTTAAAACAGCTCCCGAACATACCGAAGAAAAGGTTCTGCAAAAAATGGGAAAACCCGGAACAAAACCGCTTGCCAAATTCGTTGACCTGTTCAACAGACTCACAAAAGAGGCTGGAAAAGAGCAATATCTCACATATTATTTCATGGCGGCGCATCCCGGATGCGATGAAAAGGATATGAAAAGACTCAAATCATTTGTTTCACGCAATTTGAAGATCAACCCCGAACAGGTCCAGATTTTCACTCCTTCTCCATCGACATATTCCACTTTGATGTATTATACCGGAATAGACCCCTTTACAAAAATGAAAATTTATGTTGAAAAAGATATTACAGAAAAAGAAAAACAAAAAAACATACTGCTATCAAAAAAGGCTGTTGAACGTGAAAAAAAATAATCTCATATTTTTCATTGCGGCAATTCTGATTCTTTTTGCCGTATCTCACGCTGGGGCAGAAAACTCATCAGGAAAAACCGACCATGAAAAAAACATAATCCTTCCTGAGGAAACCCTGTTTGACCCTCTTATGGCCGATCCGCGCTGGCCGCATTTCTCGGTTTCATACCAGAGCTACATTGATGATAATGAGCTGAAAAACGTGGGAGCAACGAGCTTCGGCGAGACATTCCCTTTTTACAGCGGAAATGCTTTCGGAGGACGATGGATAACAGGAATACAGGCGGCGGTCTTTGCCTTTTTCAATCTCGATGCAGACTCAATGGATCTGATAAATGCGGACTACTGGGTCGGAATACCAGTGGCTTACAGGAAAGATAACCTTTCCGGGCTTTTCAGGATCTTCCACCAGAGCTCTCACCTCGGGGATGAATATCTCCTGTATAATAAAATTGACAGAGTAAACCTGAGCTATGAGAGCATAGACCTCAAGTTGTCCTGTGACATCGACAGGGCCTTCAGGGTTTATTCAGGCGCTGGATATATTATTCACAAGGAACCCTCCGGTATAGACCCTCTTTCAGCACAGCTTGGCATGGAATACAGAAGTCCTCAAACTTTTCTATCGAACCGGATAAGACCCATCGCCGCCGTAGAT
>JAHJRK010000332.1 GCA_018830925.1 Pseudomonadota bacterium | reverse complement strand
AGGCTGCAAAGCGGGGCCACAAGGGAGCCGCCCGTTTCTTAAAACTGGTCGAAAAACCGGAATGGTCACTCGCAACAACAAGTACCGGCACGAATATGTTTGTAATCATTGCGTCCGTATTTGCAGCAGTCTGGCTGGATGGGGTATTCCGGAATAACAGCGAGTTGTTTACAATTCTTATTATAACTCCGGTTCTGCTGATATTTGGGGAGATTCTGCCCAGAACTATTTTTCAGCAGAAAGCGGATGAGATAGCCCTTAAAATCGCATCTCTTTTTGTTTATGCCTCCTGGATTATTTTGCCGGTAACGTATCTTGTTTATTGGACCAGCAGAGCATTTTATAAACTGATCGGGGGAAAAACTTTAAAACAAAATTTTTATATTTCAAAAAAAGAACTTGAGCTTGCCCTTTCCATCGATGGAGAAGGAAGTGACCTGGAAACAGGAGAAAAAAAGCTTATCAGAAGAGTTTTCCAGCTTTTTGAATCGGATGTTTCGGATGTTATGGTTCCTCTCGTTGATGTCACCGCAATATCATACAAATCTACCGTTGGCAAAGCGATAGAAACAATTAACAGCACCGGTTATTCACGGTTGCCGGTATATAAAAGCAGAATCGACAACCTGGTTGGAATCATCCACCCTTTTGATCTGATTCATATTACAGATAAAAATGCCTCTATATTCCCATTTATTCGTGAAGTCCCATTTGTTCCGGAATCAAAAAAAGCCCATGACCTTCTGGTGTTGCTTCAGAAAACAAAAAATTCCATTGCAATAGCACTCGATGAATACGGCGGCACAGTAGGAATTATAACAATAGAGGATATCCTTGAAGAAGTAGTCGGTGAGATCAATGATGAGTATGACGATGACACAAAGCAGTTTGTCAGGCTTGGGGAAAACAAGTTTCTTGTAAACGCGAGGATGGAGATAGAGCATGCAAATGAAACAATGAGTTTAAGGATTCCCAAGGAGGATTATGAAACCATGGGCGGTTTTCTGCTAAAACTGATGGGTAAAATACCTAGAAAAGGTGAGTCGGTATTGTTTGATAATATAAAATTTACTATCCGATCATCAGGAAAAAAATCAATTCATACAATCATTGTGGAACCGAAACAGCGAGCGCAAACCCCGTAGATTGATGCGGGGTAAGCGAGCGGATTAAAAATAGACAACATTCCCTACGGTCGAAGATTCTCCGTAGCTTGCTACGAGGAGCTTCAAATACCGGGAAAAGACAATTAGTAAGTAAGAGATTATTTTTTGCTCTGCCCCTCAAGGAGGTACTGAAACGTTTATAGAGGTTAATGGAGCCCGGCCTGAGTGCTATTTTTTCACCCGTTCAACATATTGTCCGGTCCTGGTGTCAATCCGCACAAGCTCCCCTTCATTTACAAAGGGAGGTACCTGTACAACATATCCTGTTTCAAGTGTAGCAGGTTTGGTGCTTCCGGCCGCCGTATCACCTTTGGCCCAGGGATCGGCTTTGGTTATCTTAAGATTGATGAAATTCGGAAGTGATAGTCCTATCGCTTTTTCTCCAAAGAACAGAACATTGCAGACTATATTCTCCTTCAAAAAACTTCTGGCATCACCGACCTGGGCAGAGGCAAGAAATTCCTGAACGTAGGTCGATGTGTTCATGAAGCAATAACTGCTTCCGTCCGAATAAAGATATTCCATTTCATGCTCTTCAAGGTGTGCCTCGTTGAATTTATCTCCCGATCTGAATGTCCGGTCAAACTGAGAGCCTGTCAGCATATTTTTAAGTTTGCATTTATAAAGGGCCTGGCCCTTGCCCGGCTTCACAAAATCAAACTGCACTACGACATATGGATCGCCGTCTATTTCAATTTTAAGACCCTTTTTCAGGTCGCCGCTTTCATACATCTTTTTTGATTATCCTCCTTGATAATTTTATGCTGATTTAAGAAACCATTCATATTTATACGGCTTCCGCTCTCCTCGATTCTTCAATAAAACGCTTCACCTTCGCCATGTCTTTTTTAAACCTGACCGGGTTGCTCTGCATATCACGGGCATTTGTCTGCGTGCAACTGTCGACTCCTGAGGGCTTTACTTTTATTATCCCGTCAAAAACATTATCCGGTGAAAGTCCGCCTGCAAGTATCACAGGTATATCGGTTGAATCAACAAGTTTTCTTGCAATATCCCAGTTGCATGTAAGGCCTGTAATGCCGACAAATCCGTTCACGGGCTGATTATCCGGAATTGGGCCTGCATTGTTCATGATAACCGTGTCCGTTAAAAAAAAATCGCTGACATTTCCGAATATTTTTGCAAGCTCAATTGGAGAAAATAAATCGGCGATTCCATGTTGTGGAATCGGAATTGTCCTCATTATGAGTATTTCAGGAAATCTTTCTTTGACATTTTCCTGTAAATCAATCAGAGAATCCAAACCGGGTCGGTTGTTCTTATATTTATTCAGGTCTTCACAAAAATGCACAATATCGGGTTTGTAAAAATCCAGAACATGTAAAATGGAATCCATTTCTGAAAAAAGGGGAATCAGGGAACTTTTAGATGCAGAACTTCTCGCGACATCAATTGTTTCTTTTAGCAGTGTCCGTTTCAAACTTCCTTCCGGAGTCAGCACGCTTCCGATATGATCGACTCCGGCTTCGATAAGAGCTTCCGCTTCATGCGGTGTCTGGATTTCATAAATCTGAATTATCATATATAAAATAATTTCTCCAAAATTTATAGAATCATAAAAAGTCATAATTCAGACGGCAAAGTAAAAAGCTCTTTATGCAAGGCGCACGAACCGACACAGCGAGCACATTCCCGCCGAAGGTCCGCCTCGGAGGACTTGCTGCGGGATTCGCGAGCGAATCTAAAACCGATTAAATTCTTTACGGTCGAAGATTCACCGCTGCTGCGGTGAGCTTCAATCTTGAGGAATGAAGCGTACATACTGGTACGCTGCAATGACGAAAGATGAGGTGCAACACAGCAGAATGACTTTTTACAAAGCCGTTATAATTGAGTTGACATTTCGTGCCATGTCTAACATATTCTTTATCCTCAGGCAAGCAAGATACCTTGTGCATCTGTGCATCTGTGCCTTTGCCCGTATTATAATCAGTGAACAACTGCAATAATAAAAGGTATGCCACATGATACTGATAATAGATTTCGGATCTCAGTACAATCAGCTTATAGCAAGACGAGTGCGTGAAAACCGCGTTTATTGCATGATCGAACCCCCGTCAATTAATGTCGGTGAAATAAGAAAGCTTGAACCCGAAGGAATAATATTGTCCGGCGGACCGTCAAGCATTTATGAAAAAAACAGCCCTAAGATAGATAAGGAGATATTTAATCTGGGAATTCCGATCCTTGGAATCTGTTATGGAATGCAATTCATGGTGCATTCACTCGGCGGACGCGTTGAAAGAGCCGGAAAACGGGAATACGGTTTTGCGGAGCTTCGAATAAAACGACAGGAAGCCGTTCTCAAAGATACCGGCAGATCAACGAAATGCTGGATGAGCCACGGAGATTCCATAAAAAAACTGCCTGAAGGCTTTACCGTTACAGCTTCAACGGAAAACACCGAAATAGCCGCGATAGTCCATAACAGCAAAAAACTTTATGGCCTGCAGTTTCATCCTGAAGTTGAGCATACACCTCTGGGAAAGAAAATGCTTAGGAATTTTCTTTTTGACATGTGCGGATGCAAGCATTCATGGACGATGAAATCCTTCGCAAAAAAAGCAACTAATGAAATCAGAGAGAATGTCGGGGATAAAAAAGTGATTCTCGGATTGAGTGGTGGCGTTGATTCTTCAGTCACCGCAATGCTGATTCATAAAGCAATAGGAAGACGTCTTACTTGTGTTTTTGTCGACAACGGCCTGCTCAGGAAAAATGAAATGGAAAAGCTGAGAAAGACCCTGACTCGGAATCTTGATATTAACATCAGATTTGTTAATGCCGGAAAAAGATTTTTAAAAGAGCTTGCGGGAGTGACAGATCCTGAAAAGAAACGCAAGATAATCGGCAGAATATTCATGGAGGTTTTTGAAGCTGAAGCAAAGAAGATAAAGGGCGTGGAATTTCTGGCGCAAGGCACGCTTTATCCTGATGTCATCGAATCGAGATCTGCCTTCGGCGGTCCCACGGCCGTGATAAAATCCCATCATAATGTAGGCGGTCTTCCTAAAAATATGAAACTGAAACTGGTCGAACCGTTAAAGTACCTGTTCAAGGATGAGGTGCGCCGCCTCGGTAAAGCAATAGGCCTGCATGAAGATATGATATGGAGACAGCCCTTTCCGGGACCCGGTCTATCCATAAGAGTAATAGGGGAGGTCTCAAAACCAAGGCTTTCAATCCTTCGGGAGGTTGACGACATTCTGGTTTCCGAGATTAAAAATGCAGGCCTCTACAGGAAGCTGTGGCAGTCTTTTTCGATCCTGCTTCCTTTAAAGAGCGTCGGAATCATGGGTGATCAGCGAACCTATGAAAACATTGTCGCAATAAGGGCGGTTACGAGCAAGGATGCCATGACGGCAGACTGGGCAAAACTGCCCCATTCACTGCTGGGAAAGATTTCAAACAGGATCATCAACGAGGTTGCGGGGGTAAACAGGGTAGTATATGATATAAGCTCAAAACCGCCGGCTACCATTGAATGGGAATGAAAAATGGAAGAGAAAAAACCGCATGAATTTAAGATCAATATTGACTCGGTACATTCCGATTCTTTTATCAGGGAAGATAAAAAAGACATCCGCATTGAAAAGCTGAATCAGAAGATCACCATTCTTTCAATTATATTCCCATGCATAGTAGTCATTCTGATTTTGATTATCTATTTCGATATCAAAAACAAGATTACAGGAGTTCATGATTCGGGCTCCATGGAAGTTAAGACCCTGTCGGAGGATATCGATAAAAAAACCGCCGAACTT
>JAHJRK010000331.1 GCA_018830925.1 Pseudomonadota bacterium | reverse complement strand
TGTCGCGGGATAGGGGCCGGAACCGAAGCCATTCTTAAGGAACTTCTCCAGCTCGCCGAATTGGCTGTTGGCCAGTGCGTTCATGGGATATATGATGATGGCCTTAATGCCCTGCCCTGAACCCGTTTTGAGCACATGATTGACTATGGGAATGATATAAGCAAGACTCTTTCCTGAGCCCGTTCCCGTGGTTAAAACATAATTATCGCCGTGAACACCAATTCGGATAGCCTCTTCCTGATGTTTATGCAAACGCAGAGGGTTCCCGCTGCCAGGCTCATCTGTCTTATCGCGCTGAAAAATGCGCTCAGAGCCTTTGTGGAGGACCCCTTCTGTTACAAGCGCATCGATGGTCTTCCCGGGTTCAAAGGATGGGTTGAGTTGGATTAGCGCGTCCGGCCACAATGCGCCCGCATCAAGGGCTTCCCCGACAAATTTTTTAAGATCCTCGCGTTCAAACCGCATAAAGCTTTTAACGTATTCGGAATAGTCGTTGATCAGTCGATCTCTAAAAGAAAAAATATCCATTAAGGAACCTCTCAATGCGTCAATTCATCGGTCTGGTTAGCGGCAATCTCGACTAATTTTACGGACAAATTAATGCTTGCGCTTGTCTAATTCTACTATCTTATCCCTCGTTCGGGTTGGCCGACGGCGCTCATTTCAACACCTCCCAATGGCCGCCTTTAGCCGGCCCCACGCGAATGAGCGCTTTATCGTTCTTGAGTTGCCTTACCTGTTTCTCTATCGCTCTTGTTGTTTTGCTTAGTCGTTCGGCAATTTCGGGAATCGTAATTTCCGGAGTATCTCGCATCAGCTCCACGATCTTTGATGCGGTTTTCCCCGAACTTTTCCCCGAACTTTTCCCCGAACTTTTCCCCGAACTTTCCCCTGGCGTTTCTACCGAGGAGTACACGGGACGTTTCTTACTTTCTTACTTGTTTACCGACCCCGGCATTTATCTCTTCCCCGCGAATAACAAGGCGGGATATGCCGCCGGAACTCATTCGCAATTCCTTCATGAGCTCCGTTCCTCTTGCCCCGGCCCCACAATTTTAAGCCAGCTGGGAAAAGGCTCCTTTCCCCTATCGTTCTTTGGCTCCCAGTTCAAAAATCATCTGATTATGTGGACTAAAGAAATGACCTTTGCGGATATTTCGGTGTTCGCCCTTGAATTCCTTCGCCAGACAAACAACATAACTAAAACAGTTGAATAGTGAGACTTGCGCGACAATGGATTCTTTGTCTGCAGCCCAGTTGACGGTTATGATGTGGCCCACAGCCCTTTTTCTTTCCTCTGGCTCACTACCCAGTATGGTTTTAGGGGAAACTCCTGCTATCGGATAGTCAGGTTTTTCGCCCCCTCGGATAAACCGACGCGTTATATCGAAGCTGGGATGCAGCATGAAAGCAGTATTGTTCCAATATGCAAGATAGTTGAATGCGATTTTTGCTGCTGTTCGCAAGATAGTGGTATCAATAACTCCTTCCACTTTGCACATCCAGCTAAGTTCAGGAGTTCCTTTCGGCTCAAAAACCCCATTGGTTCTAAATTTGATGCCTTTACTTGAAAGCAGTTGCATTGCCGAATCATAATCCTCTGCGAAAATCCTGATTGCATCGGAAGTTGTGAGGTCGTAACCGTTCTCTTCTAGAAAGGTCTTATCAGGTATGTCTTTGAGTAGAAAATAGTTGCGTATGTCGGAAGCTTTCTTCAGAAATCCGACTTGAGGAAGAGGTTTAATTAAAATCCTACCTTGATCTTTTGAAAATTCCCTGTAAACATACGTACCCTTCATTTCGCCTTGATCAACTTTGATTATTAGGCGACTCTTTTTTCCAGACGACCTAAATTTCTTAGGGTCCTTTACCTTATGCAAAAATCTAAGTCCACCCTCAAACGAATCGCGAGCCAATGCGATGTCAAGATTGTCCCCAAAATACTGATTGCAGTCATCACATACCATGTGGACCAAGGTGAAGTTGTTTCTAAAAACCCCAAATGACTGTGGAATTACATGCTCAACTTTACTGAAAAATAACTGAGGCTTATCTTCCAAACAGTAAATACATTTCATATTAAGAGGACCAATCTGTAGCGGCAGAAAAAGGTACCGATAAAAAAATCACCCACACGGTTTCGCCTGGTGGAACCTTTTTAAGGCCCACCCCACGGCGGATTATCTCTATCTTATAAACGTTTTTACCTGTCCCCAAAAGGAAGCCTCCTTTCCCCCTTTATAATCATCTTCACCCAACAAAAACAAAACCGCCACCCCCCGGCGACAATGCTAAAATTCAAGGCCTGGCCTCAAGCCCCGACTTGCCCCATGCGATATATTCATCGTGCAGCTTAGAAATTTCTGGGGTCAACCCAAGACCTAAATGCGTATCAACCAGCTTGACGGTTTCCAAAAGGCATTGAATCGCCACAGCAAGTGCAGATGCGGTATCGATTGGGGACAACGACGAATATACGATTTGATTTCCCTGCCAAGAAATGGCCTCTCCTAGTCCCCCTGAACCCCAATGCTGCCAGTCGGAGAACGGTTCATAAAGTTTACAGTATAAATCATCTCCCCCTACTGCCTCAAAAATTTGCCGAATCGGGCATCCAGTCCTCCAGTTTTTATGATATGGATCAGCTGGCAGTGATGCCCCCTTGTTCCGAGCCTCAATTGCTTTATTTGTGAGAAACTGCCCACCATATTGTTTGAGCGCGTCTTGGATCGCTGCACGCGACTCTGGTTCAACGAACCCGCCCAATGCAATCTTTGCTTGCATCACTCGCCAGTCGTGGACCCAAGTAAATGTGCGCCATTGCAAGGGAAGAGAGTTGGCGTCTTTAGCGGCCCATAATAACTGGCATAAACCTTCTATCATGCTTCTGGCAATAAGAATCACGTCTCTGCTGGGCATTAGGGTGAGTATAGACTTTGTATGATCAATTTGTTTGGAAAGGAAACACAAAGCCATAAGAGCAATGTGGTCGTCTTCCTTGTATTGCACATTGTCTGTTATCCTATTTGTTAAAACCAGTAACCTTTCAACCCATTGACGAAGGGCTGGCAAATCTTGCTCGGCTCTCTGATTTACGTCATCCATAAAGTGCCACCTTATATTCAACAAAAGGGCAAAGGCTGCTGCCTTTTCCCGATATGGAGCCTAGGAATCCAAAGCTATCTGATGCGCTCATGTCTAATATCCCAATTCAATAACCACATCTCACCGCTAAATTACATGAGGAATCTAGTTATCAAATTGTGTATGCCCAAGATGCGTACAATGTCGCATCCGCCACTTCATAACCATGCTGAAACAGCAAGTCATATTCCTCAAGATCTAACTTGCGCAAAGTCGTCTCCATGCCGGCGACTGTGCTTACCTGTGATTCACTCAAAAACTTTTTTTCGTTCCATTTATCTGGAATAGTTGCATTCGCCTGAGCAAGAATGGCTGGCATTGTGTTTCCCATATGAAAGATTGTGCCTGCATTCTTATTCGCACTTAAGAAATTTACGAATATCCGAAGCCGAATGGCACGGACTTGATCAGTGGCAACATCAATTAACCGAAAAGGTGGGATGTACGGAGGAAGCTTAAATTGAAAGCGTTTAGTTTCCATTTTAATAGGCCGTGATGCATCACTAATAATGAGAAAGTCTAAACCAACTCGTAAGCCTTTTTGCGGCTTAAACATGCTCTCAAGGCCGAGATTGTCATAAACTCCACCATCCCACAGTCTTATTTTTTGAGTTGTTGGCCCATTACTGCTAATCGTTGTTTTTCTATCATCATCATATTTGCACCATTGGTATTTTGTTATATCTACTGACAATGGACCTATCAAGCCAGGAACAGCGGCTGAAGCAGCCACGGCATCAGAAAGTGGGAAAGATGGCGACACAACATAATTAGAAATATAATCACCCATTCGCTTTTTTGAAAACCGCCAGTTTTTCCCGGTTTCATAAGACGTCGCACAAATCTCCCAATTTGGAAAGTCCGGAATTTGGGATATATTCCCATTAATTCCCCAATGTTTTTGTATCAACTTGGAGACAAGTTTTGCACGACCAGCAATCCACCAATAGGGATTTATAAGACTCCACTTGTAATAGGCCTCCAAATCAAACGTGGTCAACAACGATTTAAGTTTTGGTAAAACATCTTGCAAAAATAGACTTGAATCTGGCCAAGTTCGCTCTGACTTTGCATACACTAGGGCCACACATAAACTCCCCCCTGAAACGGTAGAGATAAAACGAATATCCTTCCATTTTGAGCTTTCCGCCACTCGCGCGAGAACGCCAAGATGAAAGACCGTGGCTCGGACTCCACCACCCGATAGGGATAATCCGATTTTCATTCGGCAATCTCCAGAGTAATATTTGAGCAACGCCCATTTTTGTCATGTATTGTAATGGCGCACTCCCCTGATGATGATAAAATAATCGAAATTGGATTTTTGATGCGATATTCTTCCTGGGATGCAATTTCCATCAGACTTTTCATGTCCTGGGCACTTGGAGAATTATTCCCAGCCGGATGGTAATGCCATTCTCCCAGATAAAGGCCATCTTTCCCGAGCTCGTCAGCAACTCTATGTATTTCTCTCTGACAGTGGTTAATATCCCGCTCAAATCGTGTTGCCGTTCGAACTGCATTTGAACCTGGTCCAGAAGCGTCCATAACATGATAGACTATATTTTCTATATATCCGAGCAAAATGCCCCCTGTTTCAATACTTCCAGAGGCCTCAGCCTCGCTATGGATGTAATCATAAACCTTTTTTTGTATCAGACATTTATGGCTTTCAATTCCCCCACAGGTGCAACACTCTGGATGTGGTGGCAGGAAACTTGGCTTTACTACTAATTGAAATTCTCCGCCAACTGTTGGTGCGCTAGGGAGCGGTTCTGTGGTTAGCACCCAATGATTAGACTCTTCATGCCGACCTGCTAGCCAATCGAGTATAATACGCCCCGTTATCCCAGCAATAGCCTTAATATCGGCAGCACTTGCTGGTCGAATTGGGTTATTACACTCGTTTGTAATAGGCGGTAAATCCGGATCTTCCTCAATATTAATAAAACCTTTATTCTTGTCATCGCGATATCTAGATAAACATTCCTTGCAAGCATCTTTCCCTGCTATTACCCTAAATATTCGCGCCGCTTTACCTCCGCGTAATACTCGGCTGTAAAAAATAGTCCTGCCTGCCTCAATGGCCTGCTCATTCAAAAATGCCTCAACATTATCATCTGCAATTGTAGAGACCCCCACATAACCGTCGGGGAAATATTCTTTTATATCCCGCCGCGTTATGTCGCAGGAAAAATTCTGGGTAATTACAAATGGATTATGTAAAAGCACCTGCAAATACAGGCCAATCGTTTTAGCAATCCCCGTGTATTCAATACCCAATATATGTCTGATAGAATTTTGAACACGCATAAAATCTTTGTCCACCAAATTCAGGGAACCAATACCGGCCTTGGCAAGGCAATCCACAATTTCCGACCCCAATGCTCCGCAACCTATGGAGCAGATTTGCCTCTGTTTTAACGAATTTCTGTCCGCCCGTCCACGATTGCGTTTATGAAATTCAGACTCCGTTACTGCCTCATGAGATAAAGCCTTTAGAGAATAATTCTGAATCCTTTCACTCCACTCGGTGTCATCAATCTTTAATATCGGTGGTCTGGAACCTTTATTTAGGCACAGAAGGAGCCAATCCCTGCCTCCTTTTCTGCCAGGGAATCTTAAGCCAACATATATTTTGGGATGTAGTTTTTCTATTGCATAGCGGAAACCTTGAGCACCTAAAAGGATTTTAAACCCGGACTCAAAATCCCCCTTTGAAAATATTTCTGCAAGCCCCTCCATGGTTTTAAAAGGCTGAGGCTCCAGTGAAATATCCCACCAAAAGCCAACTAACCCTTCATTACTATTCTCGTTGTTTTGAGCCTTTTTTATTATTTGAATCGGCTTCTCTTTACACATCGAGAAAAGTGCCGAAAATCTATCTTCAGCTGTTTTTGGAGGGAGTGTAATGCCCGCTGCCGATTCCCCTATAATTGCGGTGCCAAGCCAAATTGTTTTCCCAACATTAAAACCTCTAGGAAATCCCACAAATGCGAAATCACCTTTTATTAATTCAACACTGTTATAGAAATTATCCGGCAATAAAAACCGCTCGTCTTCCGCACGTGAAGTAAAATGAAAAAACAATTCTGCTTCAGGGCTATCAAGTGGGACGCTTCCGGCCAGCCAAGCTCTTAATCGGCTAAATATGTCTCTGATTGGATAAGATTCAGCATGGCCACCGTGAAGATCCCCCATCTCCACAAAACAAACGCTTCCATCAGGGTTTTGGTGACGCCTGTCATGGTGTGTCACTTTGCTGGATAATTCCTCAGATATTTTATCCGGAACTATACTGGAAAGCCGAACGATATCATCATGGGTTAGCAATTCTTTTAAAAGAAATACGATTGGGGGTACAAACGGAGTGGCATCTGGATAAGCAATAAGAATCGGATAACAATATGTCTTTTCTTTTCGCACCAACATTTCCCCATGCGATATCAGTGTCCGCCCGATCTCCTGATATTTCTCAACATAATGGATTGATGTCGACAAATCAACAGATTCGTCATACAACCACTTAGGATGATTCGCGAACCAACTCATTCAGTCCCCCATAGGCTTATTATCAAGCTTGGCACACACAGTCATTGGGGCCATACTATTCGAGGCTTCTCGTTCTCCAGAAGAATCCTCTCCAGAATCTACAGGATAATTATTAACAAGGTCTTCATCTGGATATACATTAATATCCCCACTTTCGTCTATATCAACAATCGCACATATTCTCTTATCTCCCAGATGAAACAATTGTGTACTCGGAACGTATTTTCCATATAATTCCATTGCCTCTTTGTCGGGATGCTCATGCTTGCTTTCTTTACGTTTAGGAGCGCTGACTATTACATATTTTGGATCAATCAGCTTTAAATGCTCCAAGTAGGGATCTATGGATGTGTCGGAGCCTTCCCAGAAGAAAGAATTAGAGCCATGGTGCGCTGCCCGCAAAACAGTTGCCGATAAACGCTCTTTATGATAATCAGCGATATGCTTTGCCCAAGCAGCATAATCCGCATCCCCTGTGATTAATATTTGTCTCTCATCCCTGCCATATTTAAAACGTAAAACGCTGCAATGCTCATGAATCCTAGCATGCCTGGCATCTGGTTTCTCGTCTGCAATTTCATCTGCGACATACTCGGCTGGCGCTAGAACATTAAAATTTATTTGACCGAGATGGATTTCTTTATCGTCAAGTTTATTGTCCTCGCGTGACCCCTTCATTTTAAACACATTATCGGCCCCGACATTCTTAATTACTCCAGCAAAATCATCATATGAAGCCTTATGGTCTCCTCCCGGTTTGTGCCCCGAATCCCATATCTGATTTATCCCTATTTCCTCATGTATCTCTTTAACCAAACCCAAATGATCTGTATGTGGATGCGTATTAACGTAATAGTCCAAAGGTTTACCATCTTCTCCGAGCAAATCTTTAAGCAATTTGAGTAAATCAATTCCCCCGGCGGAATTTTCCCGATGTGAGTCAATCAACATAAATCGATAATCAGACCCGTCCGGGATTACCAATAATGAAGAATCTCCCTGACCCACATATAGAAAAACCGTTCGAAATATACCTGGTTTATTGGGCACTATAATGTTTTTTGCAGTATTTGTCATATTTATCTCCAGCTTGCAGCGATTTAATGGGACATAACTCAGACTAAAGCATGCCCATCCATGCCCGGTATTCCCGAACGGTATAAATAATTATCCGTACCAACTATAATTAGGCCGCCTTTATTGCTCCGTTTTAAAGCCCCACTCAAACTGGTCACTGTCCCATTTACCGATGGCCATAACCAACCATATCTTTCAAACCAGATGGCAGCTTTCGGCTATTGTAACTCCAGCCCCTCTTTTACGGTCTTTAGTAAGGCGTTGGCCTGTTGCTTCGCTTCTGCGGGCGGAACGGTCTTTCCATCTCCTAGTTCGACGCGGACGTGTAACTGTATCGGAACTTTCATCTTGTTCCTGATGGCAAGAAGCTTTGGCATAATGTCGCCCAACTCCTGCACTTGTGCCGGGTCCAATTCTGCAGAAGCTATCAACACCTTTGATTCACCACGTGCATCCACTCCAGGCGCT
>JAHJRK010000330.1 GCA_018830925.1 Pseudomonadota bacterium | reverse complement strand
CTTCCTGCTCAATGAAGCCGAATCCTTTGCTGTCATTGAACCATTTTACAGTTCCATTTGCCATAGTGTTTACCTCCTTTCAAAAAATGAATCAAGGTCCCAGACTTCAGGTCGTCACTTTGACAACATGGAACAATCCTTCTGTTCGAAACCGACCCGCAATACTTTGCGGATCTTTACTGATTTGCCACACAGTACACGGCACCATTATTAATGTCAACATAAATTATTAAAATATTTAGTTCTTCTCCCGATTGGCTGGGAGGAAGGGGTCAAGGAGTCCAGAGTTCATGGATTTAAGTGTTTGTTTTTTTAATGATATTGTCTTCGGCTTTCAAGCTTCTTCTTAACCTCACCGATATCTCTGACGAAGATCTGACAGACTTTCTTTTAATCGCTTTAGCTCATCACTTCGTGTCACTGGAATCCCTGAATCCTTGAACCCTTATCTTTACGAAGTCGTCATAATTGACAAACATAATGATTATGTGAGATTTTATCTCCAATTGCAGTAAAATATAGTATGCTGCGGGAAAATTGAAATAGTTTTTAAGAATGAAAAAAATTTTGCAATAGAGACCTTTGAAGAACGTCCAATTTTGGCCAAGTACAAGGAAGGCGATAATTTCAACCACAGGAATACATTGAGTATTTCGAGGATAGCGCTTTCGCTTCACTTTGTGCCGAAATTTGAGCCTGACACAGTAATCGGGCAAAAGGGGGCGTTATGCAAAGGTCTCCAATGGTAGAAAGGAGTAAAGAACTTGTGCTCACAAAAAACAGACCGGAATGACACCTTTTTGTGGTTGGCCCCGTTTGCTCCGCCCAAAGGATATACCAGTGTTCCAGCAGGTGGAATGTGCCTCTGCGTTTTTCTTTTTGTCGTTAAGGGGCGTGAAGTTCTTCTCGGAAAATACAGAGAGCATCCGGCCTGGGAGAAGATAGCAGGAATGGATGAAAAACGGGTAAAGGTCAACCAGCATGGATTGACTCTGCCTGCAAGCCATCTGAAATTTGGTGAAGATCCGATGGAAGCCGCCCGGAGGATCGGAGAAGAGATTCTGATGCTCCCGAAAGGCCTGGCGTATTCGGAACCCCTTGTACAGACCTTTTTCTATGAACTTTCCATTGTCCCCGGCGAAATGCATTTTGATGTTCTGTTTTTTTACGACCTTCTGCTTGATGAAGGTTTTAAAATCGGTCTCCCTCCCTGGTATGCCTCGCTGGAATGGTTTGATGTGGATATTCTAATAAACCAGAAATATGCGCGTCAGCATGAAGATGTGGTATCGGCCTGGCTGAAGAAAAAACGCAGCGATTTTTGAGAAAATAGCAGGATATCCGGGGTCGTTTATCAAATATCCTTTGACAAAAACCGGTTAAAATGCAAAGTAAATACGAACTGTTGCGCATGATATTAATTCGTTATATATGTTTAAACAGCTTTGTTCCCGCCTATCATTTATAGTTTACCAGAAATACCCTGCTGCGGAAGCTCGCGGAGCGGGCCGATTAGCAGGGTTTGCGACAAGGGGAGTGAGTGGATAAAGGTGTCGGTATGTACAATACCTATGATCGGAAACGGCTTCCTGCTGAACCACTAGCTCTTAAAAGCGTCCTGTTCCGCCTGCATACTCCGCCAGAACGTCCCCGTGTCGACCCCTGTTTCTATTTGCAGCAACATCAATAATCGAGTTCAGAGGCGTGACCATACAACCATCCCCAATAATATTTTGCAGGAACACTATTTTTGCATATTTTTCTCTTGACAAATGAAATCCTCTTGATTATATAAGTGCCATAACGACATTTCAGCAATATTTTAGGTGGTGGAAAGTGAAAGTTGAGTTAAACAAAATTGCATCAGTTCAAATGGGATACTCGTTTCGGGCGCGGCTTTATTCGATGAATTCCGGGGCAGTAGCGGTTATCCAGATGAAAGATCTGACGGATCAAAACCGTGTCAATTGCAGCGCTCTCGTTCGGGTTGACATGGATAAGCCAAAAGAGCATCATCTAGTGAAATCAGGCGATCTCATTTTCCGGTCACGTGGGCTTTCCACAACTTCGGCCATTCTTCTGGATGATCCCGGTATTGCCTTGGTGTCGGCGCCTCTTTTGAGGATAAGGGTGTCCGTGAATATTATTCTGCCCGAATATTTGAACTGGTTTATAAATCAGCCGCCTGCACAGGCTTTTTTGGCGAGTCGCGCCAAAGGAACCTCGCAAAAGATGATCAGCAAAGAGGAGATTGAAAAACTAGAGATTTTCGTTCCGCCCATTGAGCGGCAAAAAGCCATTGTTGAGATGGCATCTCTCGCAGAGAAAGAGCAGCAACTTATGAAAATGCTTGGTGAAAAGCGATATAAATATATTTCGACCCATTTAATCCGACTGGCGCAAGGAGCATAACACTATGAATGGAAAAATCGATCAGAAAGATATCAATAATGCGGCGTGGGCCGCCTGCGACACCTTCAGGGGCGTTGTCGATCCGGCGCAGTACAAGGATTATATTCTGGTGATGCTGTTTGTAAAATATATTTCCGATGTCTGGAAAGATCACTATGAGGTGTACCGCAGGCAGTATGGCGACGACGAATCCCGCATCCGCCGCAGACTGGAGCGCGAGCGCTTTATCCTGCCTTATGCGGAATTGAAGAATCATTCGACGAATGAAGTGGAAGACAGATTCCTGGCCGATTATTACAGCCTCTATGAACGACGCAATTCGGCAAATGTCGGTGAACTGATCAATATCGTGCTGGATGCCATCGAAGAAACGAACAAAGCGAAATTGGAAGGGGTATTCCGTAATATTGATTTTAACAGCGAGGCAAATCTCGGCAGAACCAAGGACAGAAACCGCCGCCTCAAGACGCTTCTGGAGGATTTCAACAAACCTCAACTGGATATGAGTCCCAGCAAGGTTTCCGAGGATGTTATCGGTAATACATACATCTATCTGATCGAGCGATTTGCTTCCGACTCCGGCAAGAAAGCCGGGGAATTCTACACACCGCACAAGGTCTCTGAACTGGTGGCCAGGCTGGCAAGCCCAAAGCCTGGAAACCGCATCTGTGATCCGGCCTGCGGTTCCGGTGGGTTGCTGATCGAGGTATCCAAAGAAATCAATGATCGCAATTTTGCTCTTTTCGGTATGGAATCGAACGGCAGCACCTGGGCGCTGGCCAGGATGAACATGTTTCTGAACGGCGCAGATTCAGCCCGTATTGAATGGTGCGACACGCTCAACAGTCCGGCGCTTGTGGAAAAAGATCGCCTGATGAAATTCGATATCGTTGTCGCGAATCCTCCTTTTTCCCTCGATAAATGGGGTGCGGAAGAGGCCAAAAGCGACCGCTTCAACCGCTTCTGGCGAGGAGTTCCGCCCAAAAGCAAAGGCGACTGGGCTTTTATCAGTCACATGGTCGAAGCGGCTCTCGAACAAGAGGGGCGGGTCGCTGTGGTGGTTCCTCACGGGGTACTTTTCCGCGGGGCGGCAGAGGGGCGTATCCGGACAAAAATGATTGAAGAAAATATTTTGGATGCAGTCGTCGGACTGCCGGGCAATCTCTTTCCGACCACCTCAATTCCCGTGGCGATCCTGATATTTGATCGCAGCCGTGAAAAAGGGGGTGTCAATCAGAACCGCAAAGACGTGATCTTTGTAGATGCCAGCCGCGACTACCTGCCGGGTAAAAACCAGAACGCCCTTTCCGATGAACATATCAAAAAGATCGTGGAAACAGTGAAGGCCAGGCAATCAGTTGAAAAGTATGCACATGTAGCAACTTTTGAGGAAATAAAGGAGAACGATTTCAATCTAAACATCTCCCGCTATGTGGACACATTTGAAGAGGAGGAGGAGATCGATATCGACGCCGTCCAGCAGGAGATCGACCAGCTTGAAACCGAACTTGTCGAAGTCCGGGCTAAGATGGCTGTGATGCTTAAGGAGATTGCGAGATGACAAACATCAAGGAAAATCAAATAGTTGTTTTTCAGGAAAAGACTATTCGCCGTATCTGGTTTAATAATGAATGGTGGTTTTCGGTGATTGACGTCGTTGGTGTGCTCTCGGAAAGTGACAATCCCAAGCGCTACTGGTCCGATCTAAAACGCAAAATGGCTCAGGAATCAGGCATAGATCAACCGTACGAAAAAATCGTACGGTTGAAATTAAAGGCGCTTGATGGAAAGCAAAGGGAAACGGATTGTACCAATACCAAATCCCTTTTCCGCATTATTCAATCCATACCTTCACCAAAAGCCGAACCTTTCAAGCAATGGCTGGCAAAGGTTGGGTATGAGCGGGTGAAAGAGATTGAAGACCCGGAACTGGCAAGCCTTCGCGCCCGGGAGCTCTATGAGGCCAAAGGCTATTCGAAGGCCTGGATTGAAAAACGTCTTCGGTCAATCAATATTCGTGGCGAATTGACCAGAGAATGGAAGGAGCGCGGTGTAAGGGAAGGGCTGGAATACGCTATCCTTACTGCCGAAATCGCACGTGCCACCTTCGGGGTGACGCCCGGTGAACACGGTAAAATAAAAGGGCTGGATATGATGAGGGCAAACCATAATCTCCGCGACCACATGACCGATCTTGAACTTATCTTCACCATGCTGGGCGAAGCCGGCACAACCGAGATTGCCCGGAAAAAGGATGCACAAGGATTTAAGAAGAACCGAAAAGCCGCAAGGGAAGGCGGCAAAATCGCAGGTGATGCCCGTAAAGCGCTTGAAGTCAAAACAGGCACGCCGATTGTCAGCAGTGAGAATTACCTGTATCCATCCCAAAAACAATTATCGGAAACTGCAGCGGCCGCTTTCATAGAAACCCAGGCAAAGGCGTTGGCCCCGGACACAAAGGCCCTGTCAAAAACCCGCCGACTAGTGAAACGTAAGGTCCGTAAAGCTATCAAGGATCTGGGCGGCGATATGCCGGAAGACCTTCCTGCGCCGAAGAAAAGTGCGAAACATTTGGTGCGGGGACAAAAGAAGGTGGAGGGCGAGGAATGAATGGCTTGTGGCAATTGAAGGCTTTAGGTTGTGTTTCCACGTTGCAGAGAGGATTTGATTTACCATCATATAATAGAGTTGCTGGAGATTATCCAATTATTTCTTCCGGCGGCGTTTCTGGTTATCATAATGAAGCTAAGGTTAAAGGACCAGGAGTTGTAACGGGTCGATATGGTTCTTTAGGCGAAGTATTTTTTGTAGAAGGAGACTTTTGGCCACTTAACACAACACTATGGGTTAAGGATTTTCACGGGAATCACGAAAAATTCGTTTATTATCTCTTAAGTTCTCAAAATTTTAAGAAATTCAGCGATAAAACTGGTGTTCCAGGAGTAAATAGAAATGATTTACACAAAATAAAAGTTCACCTTCCATCGGTTAGCATTCAAGAGAAGATTGTTACCATACTCTCCACTTGGGACCAATCTATCGAAAAAACAGAGCGGCTAATTGCGGCTAAGGAGAAGCAGTACAGGTGTTTGCTTAGCGGCTTACTGTCGAATAACCGGCATAAAAGGGGGCATATAAGAGACTTTACCATCGAAATCTCAAAGCGGAATAATGGTGTGGCCATTGATCGTGTTCTCAGTGTCACCAATCGTAACGGCTTTGTTCTGCCGGAGGATCAGTTTGAACGGCGCGTTGCCAGTGCCGATCTGTCGAACTACAAAATCGTCCTCAAAGGGGAGTATGCCTATAATCCTTCCCGGATTAACGTTGGGTCGATCTCACGGCTGGATAGTTGGGATGAAGGCGTGCTCAGCCCGATGTATGTGGTTTTCGAAATCGACGATAAGAAAGTCAACTCTGATTTCTTCCTGCACTGGCTTTCATCCCATGAGGCCAAAGGACGCATTCGCAGAAGCGCACAGGGAAGCGTCCGCGAGACCGTCAGCTTCACAGACCTTGGTGCAATCTCATTTCCCCTGCCGTCGCTGGATAAACAAATTGCAGTTGCGTCTATTCTCAACATAACCCGAAAAGAAATCGACCTTTTAAGAAAACAACTGGAAGCCTACCGTAAGCAGAAACGCGGTCTGATGCAGAAATTGTTGACGGGTAAATGGCGGGTGAAAGTTTATGAGGAGGCGATCTCAAAATGACCGTTGCGGAAATGTTTGAGCAGTTTTTAGCTAACTTAGCTATTGATAACAGCGAACAAATCAGCGATCGTTATGGTGAAATAACGCGCTGTCTCAACAAAAAATATAGAAATACGGAATCCAAAACAGCAAACAGTCTACAGGTCGGCTCATATGGCCGTTATACAGCCATCAAAGGAATTTCGGATTTGGACATGATTTACATGATGCCCAAATCCGAATGGGAAAGATTCAAAGATGGACGTCAATCTGCCCTTTTACAGGAAGTTAAAGGTGCAATTAAAGATCGCTATTCTCGAACAGATGCTTGGGGAGATGGACAAGTTGTCGTTGTCTCTTTTGGTAACCAAGAAATCGAGGTGGTTCCTGCCTTTGAACAAGAAGATGGTAGTTTCAAATACCCAAATACAAATAACGGTGGAAGCTGGCCAATCACCAAACCGCGAAGTGAGATAAAAGCCATTTCAGATTTGGATAGGGATAAGAATAGCAATTTACGACGACTGTGTAAAATGGCTCGAGCATGGAAAAACAAGCACAGTGCTCAAATGAGTGGACTGCTTATCGATACTCTGGCCTACAATTTCCTGAAGTCTACAACGGAGTACGACAATAGAAGTTACCTATATTACGATTGGATGATGCGTGACTTTTTCAAGTATCTTTCGGAATTGCAAGATCAGGAATATTATTTGGCACCAGGTAGTAATCAGCATGTTCTTGTTAAGAAAAAGTTCCAACGTAAAGCAAAAAAGTCATACAAGCTGTGTTTGGCGGCAATCGAGTCAGAAGGACAGGTAGGTGTTAATGACAAGTGGAAAAAGGTTTTTGGCCGTCCATTTCCTGCGGCTGTTACCAATTTAAGCGAAGTGGCTGTAGCAAAGTCGGCTATTTCTTGGGATAATACCGAAGAATTTATAGAGGACAAGTATCCTATCGATATCCGCTATAATCTTGAAATCGACTGTGAGGTATCGCAGAGCGGATATCGTGAGCACACTTTGCGTTATATGCTTCAAAAGCATTTTCCTTTATTGGCATGCAAAAAACTGCTTTTCCATATCACCCAAATAGATGTACCTGAACCTTACCACATTGAATGGAAAGTTCTTAACCGGGGGGCTATTGCTGAACGTAGGAATCAGATTCGCGGACAAATTGTCAAGGATGATGGTTCTTACAGAAAAGAGGAGCGCACATTATTTAGGGGGCCGCATATAGTGGAATGCTATGCCATCAGAAACGATGTGGTTGTCGCAAAGGATCGCGTAGATGTTCCTATCGAAACAGGAGAATGACGATGAAGAAGAATGATTTGTTGTTAAGAATTGCGGATACCGCCTACAACATAGGCTTCGGCGCAAAAAAACACTTTGCTACCTACGATATTGTCGAAAAAGCTCCGGGATGGATAGGATTCATCTCTATGGGTGTGGGCGTTTTTGCATTATTCATAGACATATTGGCAACAAAGCATATCTCAGCAATTTTGATAATTTTAGGTATTTCCGGGCTACTCATAAATTCATATGGCGAGACCAAGCTCAACTACGAAAAAAATGGAGTCTTGCTAACGCAATTGTTTAACGATCTTAAATCAATATATTTTCTTGTAAAATCATCCGAAAAATTAGATTTTTCAGATGAAGCTGAAAAGCTTTCAGAAATCGAATCAAGATACTACTCGCATTGCATCAGCAAACAGATACTTTTCAGTGATTTGTATGCACATTACAAGTTTTTTTGGCAACATCAGATCGATTGGGTGGATGAACAAAAACATTTCAGGTTTTGGCGTGATAAGATACCACTATCATTAATTATTATTTGTCTATTGGCTGTAGTAGGCGCTTTAACTTTAGGTGTTTATTACGCACATTCAAAAGGTTTATTATGAACTTTGTATTCAACGAAAAATACCTCTCCCAGATCCATGCGTTACAACTCCTAATCAACCTTGGTCTTGAGTATATGTCACCATCAAAGGCGTTCGTAGCCCGTCAAGGAATCAATCTTTTGGAGAAGCAGGCCCCGAGGCTTTCCGCAAACAAAAACGCGGCCTGTTGCAGAAGCTGCTGAAGGGGAAGTGGCGAATTATGGAAGGAATGAACAAACACTGACGGTGCACGGACTGATATGAGGAGGCTGGGAAATGTCTGACCGGGGACCTCTGATTCCGAAACATGGCGGCTACCGCAAGCTGAAGAGTTTTCAGATAGCGCAACTGGTCTATGACATAACTGTGCGGTTCTGCGACCTCTATGTGGATAATTCAGCCGCACGCGTGACCAGATGGTGCAGGCAGCCCGCAGCGGGGTTCAGAACATCGCCGAAGGTAGCCAGGCTTCAGGCACATCGAAAAAGACAGAACTGAAGCTGACCAATGTGGCGCGGGCTAGCTTGGAGGAGTTGCGCTTGGATTACGAAGATTTCCTGCGGCAAAGGGGGTTGGCGCTTTTGGCGCCGGATCATCCGGCGCTGAAGCGCTTCAAGGCGAAACGGTGCGCTACTGTGGACGAGGTGCGTACATGGGTGGAGGAGGAGCAGCGGAGAAACACGGACGGACATGGACAAACACAGACGAACACAAACAAACGGGAACGCCAAAAGTTGTCTGTGCCCGTCGGTGAGAGTCCGTGCAGTCATCCGCATTGGTAGCTAACGCCGCGCTTTCTCTGCTGAACCTGTGCTGCTATCTACTCGACCGTAAGTTATCTGCACAGGCGGGCGCTTTCGAACAGGAAGGTGGCTTCACCGAGCGGCTATACAGGGTGAGAACTTCAAGGAGAAAACCATGAACGGCTTCCGATTCAACGAAAAACATCTTTCCCAGATTCCAGCGCTGCAGCTTCTGACGAATTTGGGATTTGAGTACCTGTCTCCATCGAAGGCGCTTGCCGCCCGTCAGGGAAAGACCGGGAACATCCTGCTGGAAGGAATCCTCCGGGAGCAGCTCAAGAAGCTCAACAGAATCCATTACAAGGGACGCGAGTTTCTTTTCAGCGAGGAGAACATTCAGACGGCCATCCAGAAGCTCAAGAATGTCAAATACGACGGCCTGCTCAAAACCAATGAGGCTGTTTATGATCTGATCACCTTGGGCACGGCGCTGGAACAAACAATCGAGGGCGATTCCAGGAGCTTCGACCTAAACTATATAGATTGGCGAACTACTGAGCGAAATAAATTCCATGTTACTGCCGAATACAGCGTGGAGCGTTCACGCAGCACGGAAACGGCCCGCCCGGATATTATTCTTTTCGTAAACGGCGTACCGCTGGCGGTCATCGAATGCAAGTCCCCCAATGTAGAGATCGAACAGGCCGTATCTCAATGTATCCGTAATCAGAGCGATGATTACATCCCCAGACTCTTTTCCTATGTGCAGTTGGTAATGGGAATCAATAAGAACGAGAGTCGGTTTGCGACCGTGGGTTCATCGGCTAAATTCTGGGGTATCTGGAAGGAGCTGCGGGATAAGGAGACAGATGTTGCCGGTTATGTACACAAAAACCTGACGGATGAACAGAAAAAACAGCTTTTCAGAGGTGAGTTTGCCGTTTCCCGCGCTTTTTTTGACACTCAGGAAGCAGAGGGGAAAAGGCTCATTACGGAGCAGGACAAGGCTCTCTACAGCTTATGCCGTCCTGAACGGCTGCTTGAGCTGGCTTTCAAATTCACGCTTTTCGACGGCGGCATCAAGAAGATTGCCCACTACCAGCAGTACTTTGTCGTCCGGTCCACCCTGGAGCGAATCAAGCAATTCGATGGGGAAGGCCGGCGCAAAGGTGGCATAATATGGCACACGCAAGGGTCGGGAAAATCGTTGAGCATGGTGATGCTCGCAAGAAATCTGGCCTTCGATCCGGATTTTCCCAATCCGCGCATCGTTCTGGTGACCGACCGTGATGATCTGGACAAGCAGTTGGGTAACACCTTTGCCGCCTGCGGACTTGACCCTAATCGCGCCACTTCGGGGCGGAATCTGCTTGAACTGGTGGCGGAGCAAAAGGCTGGAATTGTCACGACACTGATCCACAAGTTTGACAAGGCATTGAATCAAAGAAAGTTTCAGGACGATTCCGCCGACATTTTTATGCTGATCGATGAAAGCCATCGGACCAACTACAACACTTTTGCCGCGCGGATGCGTCAGATGTTTCCCAAAGCCTGCTATCTCGGTTTCACGGGTACCCCGCTGCTGAAAAAGGAAAAAAACAGCTTTATCAAGTTCGGCGGATTGATCGAACCACACTACTCAATCGATCAGGCGGTGAAAGATGGGGCCGTCGTCCCCCTGCTTTATGAAGGCCGCCATGTGGAGATGGAACAGAACAAGGCAGCCATCGATCTCTGGTTTGAACGTCACACCCAGGGTTTGACCAGAAAACAACAGGCCGATCTGAAGAGAAAATATGCCCGAGCGGAGATGCTCAACAAGGCGGATCAGGTCATTTACATGCGCGCCTTCGATGTCAGCGAACATTTCCGCACTGCTTGGCAGGGGACCGGATTCAAGGCGCAGCTTGTTGCGCCGGGCAAGGCCGCGGCTCTGAAGTATCATGAACACCTGAAAGATGTCGGATTTGTAACATCTGAAGTACTCATATCCCCACCGGATACCCGTGAAGGCTATGAAGAGACGGACGAAGATCCCAAGATCGAGGTCGTTAAATTCTGGCAGAAGATGATGAAACGCTATGGCAACGAGGAAGATTATAACAAGCAGATTATAAACCGGTTCAAGTTTGGACCAGAACCGGAAATACTGATAGTGGTCAGCAAGCTGCTTACCGGTTTTGATGCGCCGCGTAATATAGTCATATATCTCTGCAAGGATCTGAAGGAACACTCACTCCTGCAGGCAATCGCCCGTGTGAACCGACTGTATGAAGACAAGGAATATGGTTTTGTCGTGGACTATGTGGGTCTTCTGGGGGAACTGGACAAGGCATTGACAATGTACGGCGCCTTTGAGGGTTTTGATGAAAAAGACCTTGCAGGCACGCTGACTTCGGTCAATGCGGAAGTTAAAAGACTGCCCCAGCATTATTCAGATCTCTGGGATCTCTTTAAGACAGTGAAGAACAGCTATGACGAAGAGGCTTACGAGGTACTGCTGGCTGACGATGCGGTGAGAGAAGAATTTTACCGGAGATTGTCCGAATACTGCAAAACCCTGGGCATAGCATTATCGACTGAATCGTTCATCATGGGTATCGACGAGACAAAGCTTCTGCGCTACAAAGCCGACCTGAAGCGTTTCCAGAACCTGAAAGCCTCTGTAAAGCTCCGATATGCCGAGGCCATCGACTACCGCGATTATGAGCCGAAAATCAGGAAGCTGCTCGATACCCATATTCAGGCCAACGAAGTCATCCAGTTGAATGAACCTGTTAATATCTTTGACACCAATAGATTCTCAATGGTTAAGGAAGAACAGGGTGTTTACGGGAAGACCACGGCGGCAAAGGCCGATGCCATTGCTTACGCAACCAGGAAGGTCATTACGGAAAAGATGGATGAAGATCCGGCCTTTTATGAGAAATTCTCCAAACTGATCCAGAAGGCCATCGAAGATTTCCGGGCCAAGCGCATGTCCGATCTGGATTATCTGAATCAGGTCATGGAGATACGAAACAGGGTAGTGACCCGTCACCATGACGACATGCCCGAAAAACTGTCCGGAAACGAGGATGCCATGGCCTACTATGGCGTTCTGAAACCTTTCTTCGAGGAGCATTCGCTTACCCCGGAGTCGCGCGATTCGATTGCCGCCGACACCGCCCTGGCCGTTCACTCCATCCTGACCCGCCATTGGAAGGTTCAATTCTGGGACGATGATGATGCCAAGAACCAGGCCATCAATGATATTGATGATTACCTCTTTGACGGGGTGATAGGCAAGATGGGGATCGAGATGAGTGAAGAGCAGATGGATGCCCTCATCGAAAAGGCCATGCAGGTGGCCAGAAGCAGGACCGGCAAATGAGTTCATCACGCGGTGTTGTTTCCTATGGCAAGGAAAACATTGAATTCAGCTTCTTCCATGCTGATCGGAAAACATTGGAAATATCCATTCATCCCGACCAGACTGTCGTCATCAAAGCGCCTTTCGGGATAGGCATAGAAGAGATACGGAAGAGGGTTGTCAGGCGCGCCGGATGGATTATAAAGCAACGGAACTTTTTTCGGCAATTCGATCCCAGAACGCCGCAGAGACGATATGTCGGAGGAGAAACACACCTTTACCTCGGAAGGCATTATCGTCTCAGGATAGGCGGTGGAAAACATGATGCCGTCAAGCTGATAAAAGGTTATTTTGAAATTAAGGTTAAAGGACAAATTTCTCCGGAGAAGGTCAAATGTTTGCTGGAAGGATGGTATAGGGACAAGGCTGCAGAGAAATTGGATGAAAGCTTTAACCGGTGCTGGCCCTATTTTGAGAAGTTTTGCTCATCCAAGCCGCTGCTGCAGATCAGGAGTATGAGGAAACGCTGGGGAAGTTTATCTGCGAAAGGAAGGCTTACGCTGAATATCGATTTAATCCTTGCCCCAAAGGAATGCATCGATTACGTAATCGTTCATGAACTGAGTCATCTGCGGTATAACAATCACAGTTCCGAGTTTTTCAGGTTTCTGGATAAGGTGATGCCGGATTGGGAAAAAAGAAGGCGCAAACTGGAAGTAACCCTGGCTTGATGATTCCATATCTGGGGAGTGCAGTGGGACGCCCCGGGGGTGGGGCAGTATCCGGGACGCTCCATACTTCCGAAGTTTCTTTACTACGTTACCAAAACACGGTGGGAAATATCTAAGACGCCGGCAAAGCCTGTTTGTGGGAACTAAAAGAGGAAGAAGGATGGCTTGTCATCACGGTTGTGGTAAGGTATTATTGAGCAAGGAGGAACAAGCGCTATGAAACTGACATATGATCCCGCACGCAACATTGCCTATTTGCGGTTGCACCAGAAGAAGGCGCAGGTGGATACGATTCGGGTGAGTGACGAGATGAATGTGGACATCGCTCCGGATGGAACAGTCTACGGCATTGAATTACTGAATGCGAACGCGCAACTTGAAGCGGAAGACGACGGCAGGCTGGTTGTAATTAACGAAGCTCTGGGTAAGCGGCAGGAGTTGCCTCTGGAAGTGCGTGAAGCGCCGGCCAAATACAAGGCAAAGAGAAAACCGCAGTTATGAATGTTGTTTATGAACCCAGGGGGAGGGCGCGGGAGTACTCGGAGCTTGCGTGCAATCTCTATCGCGGATGCACACATGGATGCCGTTATTGCTATGCCCCTGCCTGTATGCGGACAACCGGGGAAAAATGGCATGCAAAGGCTGAACCAAGAAAGGATATTTTAAGACTCCTCGAAAAAGATACTCAGCGTTTAAAGGGTGATACCCGCTCCATACTGTTTTGTTTCCTAAGCGATCCTTACCAGCCTCTTGAACGAACCGAAAGATTGACACGGCAGGCTCTTGAAATTGTTTCTAAACACCGACTGAACAATCAGGTGCTGACCAAAGGGAGCCCGGACCTCATCTATGAAGACATGGATCTGATGAAGGATGCCCGCACGCAACTGGGCATCACGCTCTGTTTTTCTGATGACGATACACGCAAGTATTGGGAGCCGGGTGCGTCGGCTGTGGAGGATCGGCTGGCCATTTTGAAAGCCGCTCATAAAGCGGGTATTTTTACATGGGTCAGCCTTGAACCGGTTATTGATCCTGTTCAGGCGCTTGATGTGATTCGAAAGGCTCACAAGTACGTCAGATTTTGGAAAGTTGGGAAACTGAACCACATGAAGACCGTGGAGCAGGGTGTTGATTGGGGTAAATTCCTTTGCGATGTGGAAAAGCTTTTAACGAAACTTGGTGCTAAATACTATATCAAGAACGATTTGCGATCTTTTGCCGTTAAATCTGACAGAAAATGAAACCAAATTTATCGGTAGCAATCATTGACCGCGAAAACAGACAGTATCCAAAGCTTCTGATTAAACGTCTGGGCAAAGATGCCCCGGACAGAGAAAATGATAATTCCAATCAAATCAATTGTTTTTAAGATTAAATTTTATATAACATTCCGCTTATTGATCCTTCAGGATTTGCCGATAGCCAGAGCGGGTGCAACTTGAATCGGAGAATATGATATGGATGGAACTGTAAGGGCGGCAATAAGACCCGGGATCAGGGTATCCGTTGTAATGAAAAAAGATCAGCGGACCGGTGCACTGACCGAAGGGACGGTAAAAGATATTTTGACCAATTCTCCCAAACATCCTCATGGAATTAAGGTGCGTCTTGAAAGCGGGATAGTAGGGAGAGTAAAACATATTCTGTGAAAAACATGCTCTGTCCGGAGAAATAAATCATGAGTTCATCCGTAAGCGAAAAACTGCTCGAAGTGCGCGATTATGCCAAAGAGGGGTACAGTCCTGTAGTTGACTTTGCCGAATGGCGGGTTGCCGTCTTAAACTACAGCAAAGACCTTTTGCCCGGAAATATCACAGCCATGCAGCGCCATAATGAGACCGACGAAGTATTTGTTTTGCTTCGCGGATGCTGCATACTCTTTATCGGTGAAGGAGATAAGAAAGTAACGGATATCTTTGCGGAGAATATGCAGCCGTTTAAGATTTACAACGTTAAAAAGTCGGTCTGGCATACTCACACGTTAAGCAGGGACGCGAAGGTGCTGATTGTCGAGAACAGGAATACGACCTTTGATAACTCGCCGTTCTCTTCTCTGACGGTTTCTCAGAGAACAAAGATCGCCGAACTGACTTCAGCGTTCCGGGATGAAG
>JAHJRK010000329.1 GCA_018830925.1 Pseudomonadota bacterium | reverse complement strand
CAGACCGAGCGCACTCCGTTTTATCCCCGATCGCCTTATGCCTGCGCCAAACTCTACGCATACTGGTGTACCGTGAACTACCGTGAAGCATACGGCATGTTTGCATGCAACGGTATCCTGTTCAATCATGAATCGCCGCTTCGGGGCGAAACCTTTGTTTCACGCAAGATAACGCGAGCGGCTGCCCGCATTGCGCTCGGCCTTGAAAGCAAACTCTTTCTGGGAAATCTGAATGCCCTTAGGGACTGGGGTGATGCAAGAGACTTTGTGAGAGCGCAGTGGCTCATTTTACAGCAGAAGAAGCCTGATGATTACGTAATCGCGACCGGGATGCAGCACTCAGTGCGGCAGCTTTGCGAATATGCTTTCAGAGATGCCGGAATGGAAATCGAATGGAAGGGGAGCGGAGTAAAGGAGAAAGGGATTGTTGCCAGCTTTGATGCTGAAAAGGTTTCTTTAAAAACCGGCTCAAATCTTATGATAAACAGATTGAAAAAAGGGCAGTCCGTTGTTCTTGTTGATCCCCGGTATTTCAGGCCTACGGAAGTCGATTCTTTATTGGGCGACCCTTCCAAGGCGAAAAAAAAACTGGGATGGACTCCCGAAATCTCCTTTGAAGAAATGATAGAGGAGATGGTTGTTAGCGATATTGAAGAAGCGACACGTGAAGCCATTTGCAGAAGAAACGGCTTTGATACTCCGTCCTCCTTCGAAGCCAACATGTAGCAGGGTGAAGAGTGAAAAGTTAAGATTGAAGCGTAAGTCGTGATGCGGAAGGCGTATAAGAGCAAGAGGTCAGGGATTCGAGGGTTCAAGGGTTCAAATGCTTAAAAGCCATAAACCATAAAACGAAAATTTATGACAAAAAAATCCAAGATCTTTGTTGCCGGTCACACAGGCCTCGTAGGTTCGGCCATTGTGCGCAAGCTGAAAAAAGAAGGCTGTTCGAACCTCGTTTTGCGCAGCCATGCACAGCTTGACCTTGAAAGGCAGGCTGAGGTTGAAGCTTTTTTCGAAAAAGAACATCCCGAATATGTTTTTATGGCCGCTGCAAAGGTTGGCGGTATTCATGCAAACAGCACATATCCGGCGGAGTTTATCTATAAGAATATCGCCATCCAGACAAACATAATTCATTCGGCATGGAAGGAAAAAACAAAGAGGCTTCTTTTTCTCGGTTCATCCTGCATATATCCGAAAGAATGTTCCCAGCCGATGAAGGAAGGGTACCTCTTAACCGGCCCCCTTGAGGCTTCAAACGAGCCTTATGCCATTGCCAAGATTGCCGGAATCAAAACATGCGAAGCGTTCAACCGGCAGTACGGCACAAGCTTTCTTGCCGCGATGCCGACAAATCTTTACGGTCCGAACGACAACTTCGATCTAAAGAAGAGCCATGTCTTGCCAGCTCTCATCAGGAAATTCCACCTTGCCAAGCTGGCTCTTTCCGGAAAAAGGGAAGAAATCGAAAATGACGAAAAAATCTTCGGCCCTGTTCCTCCTGAATTAAAAGAAACGAAAAATCCGTCAGGCGGTGCAGCAGTGACTATCTGGGGATCGGGTAAGCCTTTTCGTGAATTTCTTTATGTCGACGATCTTGCGGACGCGTGCGTGTTTCTGATGAATCTTGAAGAGAGTGTATTCGCTCCGCTTGTTGCTGCCGGTTCAGTTCCCCTTGTGAATATTGGTTTCGGTAAAGAGATCACCATAAAGGATCTGGCGGAGCTTGTTCAAAAGATCGTCGGGTTTGAAGGAAAGCTGCTTTTTGATTTATCGAAGCCGGATGGAACTCCGAGGAAAATCCTCGATGTTTCAAGAATGAAATCTCTCGGATGGAAGCCTGAAACAGGACTTTCCGACGGTATACGAAAAACATACGAATTTTACTTAAATCGAAAACCTTTAGAGTCATGACCTCGATCGGATGATATGCAAAGGTTTCCGTCATTATGAAATTGATCAA
Source organism: Pseudomonadota bacterium (assembly GCA_018830925.1). GTDB lineage: Bacteria > Desulfobacterota > Desulfobacteria > Desulfobacterales > RPRI01 > RPRI01. The sequence goes on along the minus strand of JAHJRK010000329.1, from coordinate 3,350 downwards.
AAGACCTGGGAAATAAAAATATGAAAGGTATAATTCTTGCCGGCGGGTCAGGCACGCGCCTCTACCCCATCACAACCACCATCTCAAAACAGCTTCTCCCGGTCTTTGACAAGCCGATGATCTATTACCCTATGTCTATCCTGATGCTTGCCGGAATCAGGGAGATACTTATCGTCTCGACACCCCGTGATCTCCCTTTGTATAAGGATCTTTTCGGCGACGGTTCGCAACTGGGTTTAAATCTTTCTTATGCAAAACAGCCTGAGCCCGGAGGCCTTGCCCAGGCTTTTATCATCGGAGAATCTTTTATCGGTAGTGATAATGTCTGCCTTATCCTGGGAGACAATATTTTCTACGGTTATGGTCTATCCGGGATACTGGAGAAAGCAGTCAAACTGAATGACGGCGCTCTTGTGTTCGGATATTTTGTGAAAGATCCGGAAAGGTATGGGGTCATCTCCTTCGATGATAATGGAAAAGTCCTCGACTTCGAGGAGAAGCCACTGAAACCGAAATCAAACTACGTGATCGCAGGCTTGTATTTTTATGATAATGCAGTGGCACAGATTGCAAAAAGGCTGAAACCATCCGCCCGCGGCGAGCTGGAAATAACCGACCTCAACAAAGAGTATCTGAAACTCGGCAGACTGAAGGTTGAACTGTTAGGCCGGGGTATAGCCTGGCTTGATACGGGTACTCACGAAAGTCTCCTTGAAGCCAGCAATTTCATTGCCACTATTGAACATCGCCAGGGGTTGAAGATCGCCTGTCTTGAAGAGATAGCCTTCGAAAAGGGTTACATCACCGAGGAACAGCTGATTAACCTTGCGCAGGCATTCAAAATGAATCATTACGGAGAATATTTAATCAACCTGGTCAAGCGAAATAGATAAAATGTCTTTTACTTTCAAAGCCCTTTCAATTCCTGACGTTATTCTAATTGAACCTGTGGTTTTTCCGGACAACCGCGGCTGTTTTTTTGAAATATTCAGAGAATCGGAGTTCAATAATGCAAATTTACCGGTCATTTTTCCTCAGGATAATTTTTCTTTTTCAGGAAAAAGCGTGATACGGGGACTTCATTATCAGAAGCATCCGAAAACCCAGGGTAAGATAGTTGCCGTAATAAAAGGCCGCATCTGGGATGTTGCCGTCGATATCCGCAGAAACTCTTCCACTTATTTAAAATGGATATCTATCGAACTTAATGATGAAAATCGCTCGATGCTTTATATCCCACCCGGTTTCGCACACGGTTTTTTAGCTTTGTCGGAAGATGTTCATCTTCTTTATAAATGCACAAATGAATATGATTCTAAACTGGATGCAGGCATATGCTGGGATGATCCTGATATAGGCATCAGATGGCCTGTTAAAAACCCGATTCTTTCTGAAAAGGATGCGAAGCTTCCATATATTAACCAGGTAGAGTCACTGTAATGATCTGGCTTATCGGAAACAGGGGGATGCTTGGAATGGAGGTGGAAACTCTTCTTAACCGGCAAAAAAGGGATCATATTGCGACAGATGTGGAAGTCGATATTACGAATATTGAACAATTGAAAGAATTTGTATCGAATAAACCGATTTCCTGGATAATAAATTGTGCAGCATACACTTCAGTTGACAAGGCGGAAGATGAACCGGAGCTTGCCTTTAAAATCAATGCTGACGGCCCGTTGAATATCGCGCAAATAGCCGTGAAGAAAAATGCAAGACTAATTCATATTTCAACCGATTATGTTTTCGACGGCACAAAAGAGGGAGCATATCTCGAAACCGATCTTCCAAATCCAATAAATATTTACGGTAAAAGCAAATTCAAAGGTGAAAAGAATATTGCTGAAACCATAAAGACTTATTTCATCATCAGGTCGGCATGGCTTTACGGGAAAAACGGGGCCAACTTTGTCCGTACAATGCTTAATCTGTTCAGAGAAAAAACTGAAGTAAAAATCGTAGCCGACCAATGGAGCAGCCCGACATATGCGTCCGATCTTGCAGAAGCTGTCATTCGCATCATTGATATCGACCCCGTAACCTTCGGTCTCTATCATTTTACAAACGAAGGAAGAACAAACTGGTATCAATTCGCGACCGAGATATATAATTTTGCAAAAATTGAAGGTTTAATTGACAGGTACGTTAGGGTATTGCCCATTGAAACAGGTCAATATCAGACGAAAGCAAAGAGACCTGTTAACTCCTATCTGTCAAAGGAAAAAATTTCAAGGGATTTCAATTTAAACCTGATACCCTGGAAAGAATCTCTTGCTCGTTTCATATCGACATCCCGACACGGCCTTTAATGGGGTGTTATGCAAAGGTCTCAAATCTCGTCAGAGGATACGTAATACTTCGGATAATAATCACCGATAAGGAAACTATGAATAATGCCAGCAATCAAAGGAAAATATTGCTGCACGGATAGGACAGATTGTTCCGATAAACGGTTTTCCATCGGCAACAGCGAGCCAATTCCAGGGCGAAGGTCCCGCCAATTATTATGGCGGGCGGACTTGCGGCTGGGAGCGTCAATAATTATCGGGAGTCTTCAAGTGCAACACGAAGTTTTTTTGTGGTGTTGAGGATCACGTCGATTACCTGCTGAATTTTTGTAGAGTCCATGGTATTGGATATACCCACCACCCAGACAGCGAGGGACGGGCCCTTTCTATTGTGCAGAGCAACGGCTACTGCCTTTATACCGGGGATATACTCTTCCTCATCGATCGCATAACCCTGGGCACGAACCCGATCCAATTCGGTCAGATATTCTCCTTCATCGACGATCGTGCTGGGAGTGTAGCGGGGTAGCCCCTTTTCTCTGATCATCTGTTTAACCTGGTCAGCATGAATCCCGGCGAGAAACACCTTGCCGACCGCACCCGCGAAAAGGGGGATAGTGGTGCCTGCCGGCGCTGAAATTTTTATCGGTATTTCGGCCTCAGCAGTAGTCATGATCAGGACACGTTTACGGATTAACCCGCCCAGGAATACGGTTTCGCCGATTTGTCCTCTTATCTCGTTGATGAATGGCTGAGTTATTTCAGCCATTTTAAGATAATTCCAGTTTGAAAATGCCAGATCTGTAACTGCCGAACCCAGATAAAACCTGCGGCCATTGGGCTCCTGGGCCAGGGCGTCTTCCCGTAACAGCGCATGAATCAGTCCATGAGTCGTACTTTTGCTGAAGCCAAGTTTCTGTACCAGCTCGGTCTGTCCGAGCATCTTGGGCGATTCAGCCACGACTCTCAGAAGCTGGAATATTTTGTGTACTGCCGGAGCCTTATAGCCCGGTCCCGTAGCGCCTGAAGTTTTTTTAGGCATGAAAATCCACCTTTTTTCTG
>JAHJRK010000328.1 GCA_018830925.1 Pseudomonadota bacterium | reverse complement strand
TGTTTGACCGGGTAATCCGCTTTGCCTTTTTAAGAGTCTCTTCCGAACAGGTGTAGGGTGAATGGCAGAAAACCGAAAATCTGATCAGAGACGACGCATTCTGCCATTTTTCGGCGAACAGTGCGGCGGTTTTGATGTTACCGGCAGGGTCCGGTATGCCCGGCGCAGGAAAATCTATAACACCCTGTCCGAGCACCCCCCTTATACCCGAATCTCAGGAGAATCCTGCCCAAACATTGTTTCCGGATGGACGCTAATTAAATAACGAATTATATGTGGAAATTGCCTCAAGAATAGACCAGAAATATAATAAAGAGGCAAATGTGTCAATAAAAGTTATTGATCATCTCCGGAAGGGTTGATGATCCTATAAAAATTTAAGCTCCCTGCAGCAAGGCGCGGGGAATGCGCTTACAATTGCGGTTCAAAAAGAGGCACTATACAAAATTTTCCGACATCAACCAGCCCCTTGTCTGTAATTTTTAATTCAGGGATAACAGGTAAGGCAAGAAACGAGAGTGCCATATAAGGATCTGAAAGAGACGAACCGAGAGAGCGTGCTGCGGAAAGAAGATTTTCCATTTGCCCGGCAATGGCCTCAACAGTCTCATTTGACATCAATCCAGCAATCGGAAGGGAGAGTTTGCCGCAAATATTACAGTCACAGGCTGCTGCGAGTCCGCCGCCCATTCTTATCACAGCATCCACAGCTGTTTTCATGTCCTCATCATTTGTTCCAACGACAATTATATTGTGGGAGTCGTGTGCAACACTCGATGCAATCGCCCCTTTTTTAAGGTTAAACCCTTTTACAAAGCCTTTTCCGATATTACCGGATCCATGGTGCCTTTCAATTACCGCAATCTTTAAAACATCGTTTGATACATCGGATACTGTCATGCCTTTTACAACAAGCGCTTTATGTAAGGAATGGCGGGTTAGAATCTGCCCGGGGATGATCTCGATTACCCGAATACGCCCCGGTATTGCAGGAATTGAAAAATCAATCTCCTTTCCTGTATTCATTGAAGAAGGGATTTGAAACATAACAGGTTTTTTGATTTCGCTTCTCATCCTGCCGTTTTCGGCTACAAGAATTCCTCTTGAATATACCTGCTCTACTATTGGATCGGATAAATCGGAGAATATCACAAGATCGGCCTGCCTCCCGGGGGCAATAGCGCCTTTGTGGTTAAGACCGAAATATATGGCAGGATTTATTGTTGCAATCCGTATTGCAGTAACCGGGTCAAGACCGTATCTTACTGCATCCCTGACCATGTAATCTATATGTCCCTTTTCAATAAGGTCGTGCGGGTGGCGGTCGTCCGTGCACCACATAATGCGGTGAAAGTTCTTTTCATTTATGAGAGGAAGAAGGTCGCGGAGGTTCCTGGCGGCGGTTCCCTCCCTGATCATAATATGCATTCCGGCAGAGAGCTTTTCTTTTGCTTCTGCGATTGAGGTGCATTCGTGGTCACTTGAAATTCCGGCCGCCACATATGCAAAAAGATCTCTCCCGGATAATCCGGGAGCATGGCCGTCGACAGGTTTTTTATGGTTTATTGAATTTTCTATTTTAGCGAGTAGGTCTGAATCTCTGAAAAGAACACCCGGAAAATTCATAATTTCGGCAAGTGCGACAACGCGTTCATTTTTCATGAAAGGAATAAGATCGTCCGCGATAAGTTTTGCGCCGGAAGTTTCCATTTCTGTTGCCGGAACACATGAAGGAAGAGAAAAATATATGTCTAGAGGCTGGTTTTCGCTTGACCGAAGCATGTAATCTATCCCGCCTTTGCCCAGAACATTTGCGATTTCATGAGGGTCTGCTATGACGGAGGTGGTGCCGCGCGGAAGAATCGTCCGGGAAAATTCCGTTACGCATGCCATGGAACTTTCAATATGGACATGGGCGTCAATAAAACCCGGGGCCATAAAACTGCCATTAAGGTTGATGATTTTTTTGGCAGGATATGAGCCAAATCCTGCAATAAAGCCTCCGGTGACCGCTATCTCGCCGGGGATAATTTCTCCCGAAAAAACATTGATGATACGGGCATTTGTGAAAAGGATATCTGCTTCTATTTCCCCCAGAGAAGCTTTTATTCTTGTTTGAAGGCTCATACATGCTCCTTTTGTATTTGAGCCCCCAGCAGGTTTATTCTATCAAGAATATCAGTTAAATCTAAAGAAAGAAGCTTTCTGTTACTTACGATCAGCTTTCCTGCAACAAGCACATCTCTCACATCCGAGCCGGTTGCGGAGTATACTATGTGTGAGACAGGGTTATACATGGGGATTAAATGGGGAGAGTCGGTATCGATTATTATGATATCGGCCTGTTTCCCTTTTTCAATGCTTCCTGTTTCAGCCTCGAGCCCGATTGCCTTTGCTCCTTTTATGGTTGCCATCTGAAGTACGGTTTTAGCATCCATGACCGTCGGGTCAAGGAGATTGGCCTTGTGAATCTTCGCCGCAACATCCATCTCCTTAAAAAGATCGGGATCATTATTGCTCGCGCAGCCGTCTGTGCCGAGACCCACTGTTATTTTATTTTTCAGGAATTCC
>JAHJRK010000327.1 GCA_018830925.1 Pseudomonadota bacterium | reverse complement strand
CATTGACGGCGATGTGGTGGCGGAGAATACCAAAAACTGCTTTATAATGGGACGACAGAGGCTTATTGCCGTGAACAGCCTTGAAAACGTGGTAGTTGTTGAAACACCGGACTCGGTTTTTGTTTCGGATATGGAGAACAGCAGAGATGTTAAGAATATCGTCGCAAGGCTCAAGCAGAAAAAACGTAAGGAATACCAGCAGCACAGGACGATCCATTACCCGTGGGGGAGTCTTACCCTTCTTGAGCAAAAAGACGATTTTACGGTTACAAGCCTTGTCATATATCCCGGTTCATTATATAAAATGAAAAATCCGCGTGACAGTATCAGGCAGATTATCGCGGTTTCAGGTGTGGTGAATATTGAATCAGGGAAAAGAGTGCGCCGTCTTGTCAGGGGGAAGGCCACCGTGATTTCAGCAAGCGGGTTTATTCCGATCAGGAATAAGGGAAGTGAGCCGGCCGAGATTATTTGCGTTGAGATGGGATGCAAGGCGTGAGGGATAAAAATCAGAATATCGAATTTCGAATTTCGATGTCCGAAGTCCGATGTACGATTTACGAAGTACGATATTCGGGCAACAAACCATAAACTCCGCCTGAGGCGGACCTTCGGCAACCAGGATCATTGATTATGAAAGTACCTCTTCTTGATTTAAAAGTGCAGTATAGAACAATTAAAGATGAAATTATGGATGTGACTGCCAATATATTCGAAAGCCAGTATTTTATATTGGGGCCGCATGTAGAGATACTAGAAAAGGAGATAGCCGAATACTGCTCGGTAAAGTATTCGATTGGAGTATCATCAGGCACCGATGCGCTCCTTATTGCGCTTATGGCTGCAGGAATAGGTCCGGGAGACAGCGTTATCACCACGCCGTATACATTTTTTGCAACGGCAGGATCGATTGCACGATTAGGGGCAAAACCGGTTTTTGCCGATATTGACCCTGACACCTATAATATCTCACCGGATAAAATATCGGAGATTGTCTGTTCAATGAAAGCCGTAGAACGCGCGCGTCTTAAGGCGATAATGCCGGTGCATCTATACGGGCAGTGCGCAGATATGGATCCCATCCTTGATATAGCCAAAAAATTCAATCTTCTTGTAATTGAAGACGCGGCACAGGCCATAGGTTCCGAGTATAAAGGGATGCGCGCCGGTTCAATGGGCAGCTTCGGTTGTTTTTCTTTTTTTCCTTCGAAAAACCTCGGAGCTTTCGGGGATGGCGGCATTGTGACCGTGCAAGCGGCCATATTTTATGAAAAACTTCATATACTGCGAGTTCACGGTTCCCATCCCAAATACTATCACAGGTATATTGGCGGCAACTTCAGGCTTGACGCCATCCAGGCTGCGGTTGTTTCGGTCAAGCTTAAGCACCTTGACAGCTGGACAGAGGCGCGTCAGAAGAATGCACAAAAATACGCAAAGCTCTTTGTGGAAGCAGGCATTGATGAAAAGATAAAGCTTCCTGTTCAAAAAGAGAGCCGGCATATTTTCAATCAGTTTGTAATAGAAGTTCCGGAAAAGAGGGATGAGCTTAGAAATCATTTAAACAATGCAGGAATAGGCAATGAGGTCTATTACCCTGTTCCGCTTCATCTTCAGGAATGTTTCGCATACCTTGGATACAGAAAAGGCGACATGCCAGTTTCCGAGCATGCCGCCCTGCGCACGGTTGCACTGCCCATTTATCCGGAGCTGACTGAAGATATGCAGACCTATGTTGTAGAAAAGATAAGAGAGTTTTATCTGGCGTGAAGGGTGAAAAGTTAAGATTGAAAAGAAAGAGGCAAAGGCACAAAGCGAATTTAGAACTTCGAATATCGAAATACGAAGTCAGAGTATTGAAGTCCGAACCAAAAGACCGGTTATAACTACCAGTACAGGTGATCCTGATATCTGGAATCTCACACTACAAGTCGCAAAATGAACCGAAACATCGAGGATATGACAGGTATAAATCAGGATAGCCAGGCGTAAACAGCTTTGTTCCCGCCTTTAATTTAAATGACCGGAAACGGCTTTCTGCTGAACCTCACAAATTCCGTAAAGCGGGCTGCTCCGCTATGCACCTCCGCATGGATGTCCCCTTTATGGTCAAGACTTTAAGGATATCTTGCTCCGTTTCATAATATTATTTCCGCGGTGTTTTTTCTTAACATACAAGCAGACTTATGCCGCATTATCCATATATAAAATATACTTGACATATATTTATCATATACATTATCATGAAATCAAATGGATGAAGTTGATTGCCTGAATGGCAGAGGACGCTTGCTTCTGATTGAGGCGAATCTACTAATTTATTTTCAATGTTTGGCCGGTCGCGCTACTGTCGGCTCCACTCCGACAGCGGGGGAATAGAATTAATGATGGGTTTGATAAAGAAGAAGACCAACAACCAGAAGCAACCATTGGGCGTCATGGCGTATGAACATATTTGCCGTAAAATTGTCACCCTTGAATACACTCCTGGTCAGGTTCTCGACGAAAAGGAACTCATGGCGGATCTTCACATGGGGCGTACGCCGGTCAGAGAAGCCCTTCTGCGGCTTGCCGGAGAAGGGTGGGCTGAATCACAGCCCAACAGGGGTACCATCGTTCCGCCCATTACCCTGCAGGATACCAAGGCTATTTTCGAGGCCATGAGAGTCCTGGAAGTCGGCATAGCAAAGCTGGTAGTAACTCAGAATACTTCCTCAATGTTGTCGCGAATGGCCGAGGTCAATACGAAGCTCAAGGCTGCGAGTGATTCCGGAGATATCCTGGGCATTGTCGAAACAAATCATGATTTCCATCTCTGTTTCGCCCGCTGCTCGCAAAACACATATCTCATCCGTGCGCTGAACGAAGTCAGGAATCAGGCCAAGAGGCTTTCATATCTTTCTTATGCCAATGAAATTGAGCCGGAAAGGTCGTTGCAGGCTCATTATGCCTCAGTTGTCACGGAGCACGATAAGATCATGAGGTATTTGAAAGAACGGAATGAAGCAAAAATAACGGAGACGATCATCCAGCACATCAACACGTTTCAAAAACGAATCATGCGCTACATGGCTTCTTGATTCATGTGCGGAATTGAACATTCTGTTGCGCGAATCGCTCTTTCCTTCTCTGCTTTCATGAATGTTCGGTTCCACAAGAAAGATAGATCAGTCATAGAGGAGTTTATATCGGCAATTAAGAGATTGTAGTGAAACGCTTTCTCTTCAAACACATCAACCAAAGGAGGATATCATGGAGAAAGGATGGAACAACGTGAAAAAACTGACATATCTGATTATGGCACTGGCGTTGGTCATTGGAGTCTGTAGTAGTGAATCTCTGGCAAAAACGACCTGGAATGCAAACTCAGTCTGGCCGCCAAACAATCACCAGACCATGGGGCTTGAAGAATTTGTAGCAAAAGTGAAAGCCTCGACGGGCGGCGAACTGGAAATCATTGTAAGCAGCGGAGGCGCGTTGGGTTACAAAGGGCCTGAATTGTTGAAAGTGGTTCGTGACGGACTGGTTCCGCTGTCTGACATGCTGATCAGCGGTGTGGCCGGAGAGGAGAAAATATTTCAGATTGTGACCCTTCCGTTTCTCGCGCTGAACTTTGAAGAAGCCCGCGTGCTTAATGATACGGCGCGTCCCTATTTTG
>JAHJRK010000036.1 GCA_018830925.1 Pseudomonadota bacterium | reverse complement strand
CCAGCAACAATGAACTCTCATTTTCAGCCGCACTTTTTACAGTCTTTCTCTGTATTATTTTCGGCGCGAATTACGTCGCAGTCAAAATCGGCCTTGCCGGAATGGGCGTCTTTACTTCCGCGGCATTGCGTTTTACCATTGCTGCATCAGCCATAGCCTTATGGGCGAAACTGACCGGCCGGTCATTCTTGCTGAAAAAAGGACAGGCTCATCAAATATCAATTCTTACAATCATTTTTACCGTCCAGCTTTCCCTTTTCTATTTTGGAATAAGCAGGACAAGCGCCACTCATGCAACTCTTATTTCCAATTTCCTGCCGTTTTTTATCCTTTTTCTGGCTCATTTTTTCATTCCCGGAGACAGAATCACTTTAAGAAAAACAATTGGTATTCTGCTCGGTTTTTCAGGTATTGTTTTAATTTTTCTTGAAAAGGAGCAGGGCGCCTCCGAGTTTAAAACGGGTGATATCATAATTCTTACCGTATCATTCATATGGGCATGCAACACGGTTTATGTCAAAAGAATAATAAACGATTTTCATTCATTCCACCTTGTTCTCTACCCCATCGTTTTTTCGGTTCCGTTTCTTTTCATAGAAGCTTTTTTGTGGGATGAGAAAATGCTCTTTAATCTGAATTTTATGATTCTTGCTTCTCTTTTTTATCAGAGTGTCATAACCGCTTCATTCGGATTTGTGGCGTGGAATAATCTTCTTAAAAATTACGGCGCAACAGCCCTCCATTCATTTATTTTTATCATTCCAATATCCGGAGTCTTTTTCGGCGGACTCCTGCTTTATGAACCTATAACTTATCAAATAATATCCGCCCTTATTCTGATTGCTTCGGGAATTCTGGTTGTCCAGTTAAAGCCGGCTGTAACACCCGTATTCCCGTTGGGAAGGGGCCTGTAAGGAAAGGAATAACTTATGAGCGAAATAAGAATGACGGGAGAAATAAGAACTGATTACGATTGCGAAATATCAGGCCTTCCTGCGGAAAGATGGGGAGAAGCTGTTTTCAGAATCGCAGACCAGGAGATCATAATAGAGGTAAGCGTTGAAAAAAGCATTACGGTCGCTATTATGATCGGGGAAGATACAAGATGGAAAGGGACACTTGAAGGGCTTAAAAATCTTTTAAAAAGCGAAATTAAGGCACGCTAACAAAGACAACAACATGAACTGCCCGCAAGTCCTGAAACGTTTTCGGTCAATGGCCGATTCTGATGCTGTGAAAGAGGTGATAAAGGGTTAACTTAGATGAAAAAGCTTCCTTTTTATATTGTCGATGTTTTTGCCGAAGAAAAATACGCTGGAAACCAGCTTGCGGTATTTCGTAGCGCTGATACTCTATCCGGTATTGAGATGCAGCTCATTGCAAAGGAGATGAACTTTTCCGAAACGACCTTTATAATTTCAGAAAGGAAAAGAAAAGGCGGCTACGATGTTCGTATTTTTACTCCAGGCGAAGAAGTCCCTTTTGCCGGCCATCCGACTCTTGGAACAGCCCATATAATTAGGAATGAAATAATCAAAAGAGCTGCTGATAAGATCGTGCTGAATTTAAAGGCAGGGCAGATTCCTGTTTCTTTTTCCGTTGATGACGGTAACTGCTGGATGGTGCAGAATGAGCCGGAGTTTGGGAAAAGATTTCAGCCGAATAAAATTGCGCAGGTACTTGGCATAAGCTCAGGCGATATAGACGAAAGATTCCCGGCAGAAGAAGTTTCAACAGGTCTTCCTCGCATTATTGTTCCCTTGAAGAAGCTTGATGATCTAAAACGGGCAGATACAGATAGGATTAAATACTTTGACCTCATCAAAGATACACGGGCAAAATCGATCTTAATTTTTTGCCCTGAAGTCAGGGATAAACAAAACAACATAAGCGTCAGAGTTTTTGGCGACTATTACGGCATTCATGAAGATCCTGCGACAGGAAGCGGTAACGGATGCCTTGCAGGTTATCTTGTTAAGCACCGGTATTTCGGAAGTTCCGTTATAGACATCAGAAGCGAGCAGGGGCATGAGATAGGAAGGCCGTCACTTCTGTTTTTAAGGGCCGGGGATATGGACGGAAAAATAAATGTCTCTGTCGGCGGCAAAGCAATCACAATAGCAAGAGGTGAATTCATATAACGGGAATTT
>JAHJRK010000326.1 GCA_018830925.1 Pseudomonadota bacterium | reverse complement strand
TTTTGTGCCTTTTTCTCTTCTTTTGTTGCTTCTTTCTGTGCTTCCTTCCCTGCTTTTGGAACATTCGTCCTCGAATGACATCCGACAACAACTGCCAGGCAAATTATCAAACCAATCAACATCAATCTTTTCATAATAAACCTCCTTCTTTTAATATATAATATCCCTGTTCCAGTTATCCGGCTTATTGTCTCTGTTTCGTGTTTCGTTATCCCCCATCCACTATTTACTATCCACGCTCTTACTCCAGAGCTTCATGCCTTTTTTCCGAAACCCGGCAAACCCGAATTCGTCAAATATACTCCCGCAAAGACCAGTATGGTGCCTAACAATAAAGAAATTGTAACAGGCTCCTTTAATATAAAAAAAGCAAGAAAGACAGCGCTTACCGGAACGAAGTTGATGAAAAGGCTCGCTCGCGAAGGTCCGATTTTTTTTATGCCTTCATAATACCATACAAATCCGAGTGCTGTTCCAAAAAATCCGAGATAAATGATCCCCAGCCAATCTGAAATTGAATATGTTAATATCTTAAAGGCAATGCCTTCTAACCATGCCGGAATAAAAAGGAAAGCGGTCCCGGCTATTGAAGAATATGTTATAGCGACTACAGGAGATAGATCCGACATGACTGACTTGCCAATTAATGAAAAAGCAACCCAGCTCAAAACACAGCAGAAGATATACAATTCTCCCCATCCGAGGCTTCCGCTTAAAATCTCAAGAGGATTTCCCCTCGATATTACAACAATTGCACCTGTAACGGAAATTGCTACTCCGGAAAGCTTGAATATATTTAATCTCTCCTTGAAAAAATATGACGCAAGAAGAGTTATAAAAACGGGATTATTTGCAATGATCAGAGCTGCGCGTCCAGCGCCGATTATTTTAAGTCCTTTGAAGAAAAAAACATTATATGAAAATATGCCTGTCATTCCGAGAAGAATTACAGGGATAAGCTGTTTTTTCCTTAGTGCCGGAAATTTACCCTCCATTTTCCATGTAAAGAAAACAAGACAAACTGAAGCTACTGCAAATCTTAAAAACGAGGCCGAATATGGCTCCACATTTTGTGCAACAATTTTTCCGGCAATGAATGTTCCTCCCCAGAAAAAAGCCGTCAGGAGCAGTTTGATATATACAAGCATTGCGTTATCCTTAATCTGTCGCGCTGAACCCGGCTCATGCTGTCCCCCTCGCGCCTTACGCTTCATGCATTTCGCCTTGCGCCTTTCGCCTCATGCCTCCTAATTCTTCCCGCAGCATTTTTTATATTTTTTCCCGCTCCCGCACGGGCAGGGATCATTTCTCCCGACTTTACCCTCTTCTCTTTTTATAGGTTTTTTGGGGACAGCCTCATCCTTGTCTGAAAAAATAAGTTTCTGCTCCTTCGGCTTCTTAATTTCATTAATTTTTTCCGGCTCGGATATCTGAATTCTGAACAGAATGTTGACTATCTCTTCCTTGACTCTCGATATCATATCCTGAAACAGCTCAAACCCTTCTTTTTTATAAACAATAAGAGGATTTTGCTGTGCATATCCTCTGAGCCCTATCCCCTCCTTGAGATGGTCCATCGAAAGGAGGTGATCCTTCCACATGCCATCCACTGTCTGGAGCATAACGACTCGTTCCAGGTGTCTGAAACCATCACTCCCAACTAATGCCTCTTTCTCATTATAGACAGCCATAGCCTCATCATTGATGAATTGCTCAAGGCCTTCTTTTGTCATTTCCTCTAGTTCTTCACCGCTTAAATTCTTAACACGGAAATTGAATTGTTTGAAAACCGCTTCGGAAAGGCCCTTGATATCCCATTCATCGGGAGGCACTTTCTCATCGGCAAAAGAAAAAGCAATCTCCTCGGCTTTATCCCGGACCATGCTTTCAACAGAGGCTTTGAGGCTTTTTCCGTTTAATGCTTCACGCCTCTGCCTGTATATTACCTCCCTCTGCTGGTTCATTACGTCATCATATTCAAGAAGCTGTTTTCTTATGTCAAAATTATGCCCTTCAACTTTTGCCTGGGCATTTTCAATCGCCCTGCTGATAAGGTTGTGTTCAATCGGCTCGCCTTCCTCCATTCCCAGTTTTTCCATTATGCCGGTGATGCGTTCACCTCCGAATATTCTGAGAAGATCGTCTTCAAGGGCAAGGTAAAAACGGGAAGAACCGGGGTCTCCCTGCCTGCCTGAACGCCCCCTGAGCTGGTTGTCTATGCGCCTGCTTTCATGCCTTTCAGTTCCCAAAACATGCAACCCGCCAAGCTCGGTTACTCCTTCACCCAAAACAATATCGGTTCCGCGTCCGGCCATGTTTGTCGAAATGGTAACAGACCCTTTCTGTCCGGCCATAGAGATAATTTCAGCTTCCTTTTCATGATTTTTGGCATTTAACACGGTATGCTTAATGCCTCTCTTTTTAAGCTTTGTGCTCAAACTCTCCGAAACATCAATCGAAACCGTACCTACCAGAACAGGCTGGCCTTTTTTGTTGAGTTCTGCAATTTCGTCGAGAGCGGCTTCATATTTTTCCCTCCTCGACTTGTAAATGACATCCGGATAATCTCTTCTTATCATAGTCATATTTGTGGGAATAACAACAACATCAAGATCATAAATTTTCTTGAATTCGGCGGCTTCTGTATCTGCAGTTCCGGTCATTCCCGCAAGTTTATCATACATTCTAAAGTAGTTCTGGAACGTAATCGTAGCCAGCGTCTGGTTTTCATTTTCTATTTTTACATTCTCCTTAGCCTCGAGCGCCTGGTGCAAACCGTCACTGTACCGCCGCCCGGGCATCAGACGGCCCGTAAATTCATCAACTATAATTACTTCTCCGTCCTTTACAATGTAGTCAACATCCAGCTTGAACAGAGTAATGGCTTTCAGGGCCTGGTTAACGTGATGCAGGAGTTCAATATGCTTAGGGTCATAAATGTTGCTGACCTTTAATAGGTTTTCAGCTTTCGCTACACCCTCCTCGGTCAGGACAACCGCTCTTGCCTTTTCGTCTATTGAATAATCTTTTTCCTTATTAAAGCGGGGTATTATTTCATTGACCCTGTAATACAAATCGGTCGATTTTTCGGCGGGACCGGATATAATAAGAGGGGTTCTAGCTTCATCTATCAATATGCTGTCCACCTCGTCCACTATCGCAAAATTGAGTTCGCGCTGAACCAGAGATTCCCTTTCATACTTCATGTTGTCCCTCAGATAGTCGAAGCCGAATTCATTATTCGTTCCATAAGTAATATCTGAATTATAAGCCTGTTTGCGCTCCGAATCTGTTAACCCGTGCAGAATTGTTCCCACAGAAACACCGAGAAATTTATAAATATGCCCCATCCACTCCGTATCGCGCCTCGCAAGATAATCGTTTACGGTAACAATATGAACCCCTTTGCCTGAAAGCGCATTCAGATACGCAGGAAGTGTGGATGCAAGTGTTTTTCCTTCACCAGTCTTCATTTCAGCTATTATTCCATTGTGAAGAACCATTCCTCCTACCAGCTGAACATCAAAATGCCTCATCTTGAGGGTGCGGAGAGAGGCTTCCCTGACAACTGCAAAAGCTTCGGGGAGGATCTCTTCAAGCATTTCACCCCGGTCGACTCTTTCCCTGAATAACGGAGTCTGAGACTTCAGTTCATCATCACTCATGGAATGAATGCGGGGTTCCAGGGCATTTATCCTTTCAATCACAGGATCTATCTTTTTTAATTCCCGCTCATTTTTGCTGCCGAATATTTTTGTTAATAAACTTCCTATCATTAATATTTTCCTTAATATCTGATGGACTTGTAAAAAGTGAGGAACCCAGCCCTGAAGGGTGGAGCTTCCCTGTAAGGTATGCAGCGGAATGGTCAAAAAATTGTCCGATAAAAAAAGAAAAAACCGCTGTCTGGAAAACAGGGCTTTAAAAAAACCATCAAATATGCTTGACTATTTTACTCTATATTATCAGTTTAACATGTAATTATCGGGATTAACGGGAATACCATTCAGATGGACCTCATAGTGTACATGAGGACCGGTGCTACGCCCTGTATCGCCAATCAGGGCTATTATTTCCCCCCTTTTGACAAAACTCCCGGGTTTCTTTAATATTTTACTGGCATGCGCATATCGGGTTACCATTCCATGCCCGTGGTTGATCACTATCATATTCCCCAGTGAACCATTGTACTCTATCTGCGACACAGTGCCATTGGCTGTTGCTGCAATTGGCGTTCCCTCATTGGCGGCAATGTCAAATCCTTTGTGAAATTCCCTCAAACCGGTAAAAGGAGATATGCGGTATCCGAATGTTGATGTCGTATCCCCGTGCGC
>JAHJRK010000325.1 GCA_018830925.1 Pseudomonadota bacterium | reverse complement strand
CTTCAAATTTAAAGCAATATTTTATTTGCGTGCCGAAGTGGCGGAACTGGTAGACGCGCTAGGTTCAGGGTCTAGTGGAGAGTTCTCCATCGGGGTTCAAGTCCCCGCTTCGGCACCACGGTTTTTTATTCCTCCCCGTTTTTTGCATTTTAACCGAAACATATAGTGAATTTAAAACAGACACTATTTCCTGCGGTCGAATCCGCCCCAGTCCGTCTCAGGCAGACTGGTTCTTGCGGTGTGGAGCTTCAATTGATTGAGACTTTTATCAGGCGGGGAGCAGGAAATCATAAAAGAGGGTAAACACGACCGGATAATCATTTTTCCATGGCGGAGCGAACCATCTGCGCAAAGCTGACGTTTCCATATGTCACAAATTTCACCAATTTGTCTTTTTCATTTCCAAGAGCTTTTACTATCGCTTTTTCAGAGTACCCTTTAAAGTATAGTCTCTGAACCTCCCCGTACAATTCTTCCAGAAATGAAAGTTTTTTTGCCAGTCTTGCTTTTCCCTTTTCCGGTACCGGGTTATGCGCGCAGAAAAGAGCGTCAAAATCATATTCAAAAATCAATTTGATTGAATCTATCTGATCTTTGAATTTTTCATCAGAACGGAAATATTTTATCCTCTCCCCAAGATAAAGATCTCCCGAGAAGAGCCAACCGTTATTTTCTTCCAGATAGACAGTATGATCCTTGCTGTGACCCGGAGTGTGAACCGGTCTTAGTTTGTACTTCCCGGTTTCTACCATTGAAGGCAGGGGTGAAACGGATACCTGTTCTGATCTTCCCCATGCGTAAAGCTGGTAAGGTCGTATTTTAAAGGTTTTTTCCATTTTATCTGCGGTTATGCTGTGGCCATAAACCTTTATGTTAAAGCATTTACTTATAGCCGAAGCATTCCCGCTGTGATCTTCATGATGGTGAGTAAGCAGAACTTTCTCTATTTTTTTTTCTTGAAGGGCACCAATGACATGCTTCTGCATATTGCTTTGGGCCGTATCAATAACAAGTCCGTCAAGATAATAGAGAAAAACGGACATAAGCGGCGGGCCGACAGGGCCGAAACCGAACTTGTAAGCCTCGACTTCTCCGAACAGATGTTTTTCCTTGATGTTCATAACATTACATTTTACCGCGTTCGCGGGCAATGTTCACATATGTTTCAAAAAGATTCGCGGGCGGGATGATTTTTTCGGAATCCTCTTTTGGGATCAGTTTGATTGCTTCGAAATCACAAGCCATGATACAAAGACCGCACCCTATGCATCTTTTAAGGTTGATTCCGGCCGCATCTTCAACGGTTATCGCGTTCATCTGGCATAGTTCTTTACAGTTTCCGCATGCCGTGCAGCTTTTTTCATCTACCGAAGCATAATAATTGCTGCAAACCGCTATGGCAGGAGCATCAAGAGTGTTGAGGTTTTTCAGGATCTGGCAGCAGCATCCGCAGCACATGCATATATTGCCCGGCCTCTGGGAGTTTCCGGGCTGAAGCACAAGTCCTGTTTTTAATCCCGTATCAAGGATATTGATTGCCTCTTCTTTTGATACCGACCTTCCCAGTCCGTTTTCTTCATAGTAATAGGCTCCGCTTCCGAAACTGAAGCAGGCTTCCAGAGGCTTATCGCATCCTTTTCCCATCATTCTGTGCTCTTTTCTGCATATGCATGGTGAGACCACGATTTTTGACTGGCTGTTTATTATCTTTTCCGCCTCTTCGTAAGGCATTATCTTCATCTCGGCAGAGATGCTCTTTGAAACAGGGATAACCCTGAGCTGTTTTGTTTTAATTTCGAGCCATGATTTGTTCATGAAATATGGAATGTATTCATTAAAGTCCCTGATGAGCTCCTCGCTAAGGTCATTAACGTGGTATTCCCATATTCCTACAACAAACTGGGCGGCCATGTAATGGTTCAGTCCGCCTTTGCTCGACCTGAAAATGAGCCCCTTTTTTGACATCTTTTCAAGGATCGGGGAAAGCTGTGATTCATCAATCCCGAGTCGCTTTGCTATAGCTTCCGGCTTTTCGGGAACCATCGTGAGCGCTGTCGCTATGCCTGCCTCTTCAGGTGTAAAGAGGTGCTTTAAAATTCTTAATTCCACACCTGATTCAGTTGCAGGGTATCCGGCCGGAAGATTGTCGAGGTGAACCGCAAGTTTTTTAAAAATATCCATTTTGTTTTCCTTTTT
>JAHJRK010000324.1 GCA_018830925.1 Pseudomonadota bacterium | reverse complement strand
GCCTCTTCTTTTCCGACTATCATGACCTTGTTTTCAAAGGCAATCCGGGTTGAGAGCATCTCACCTATTCCTCTTTGAAGAAAGGAGAGGTCTTTTTCAGAATGAATGTTAAAGGGTAGTATGAGAACTTTTGATATCTTGTCAGCCGAAAAAGCTGTGTTTGCTCCTGAAAGTAATGATAAAACGGCCAGTGTCAGAATAAAGTTTTTAAATAATTTCAAATCTATTATCTCCTCACCTATTTGGTTTCTGGTCTATGGTCTATGGTTTCTGGTTATTTGAAAAGTTCTATTCTTTTATGCCTCAATGTCTATGCTGCTTCAAGTGAGCGAACACTGAATATTTCATCCTTTGTTATCGGCGCTATAGCTGATTCGGCTATAGTAACAACAGATATTGTATCACCGAGCGCATTAAATATTTCCAATGAATACCCGTCTTCTCCGTCAGAAACAGGATGATGTTCAACAATGGTTGCAACATCCCCGCGCCTGAGCCTTTTTTCAGGAATATCTTTTCTTAAAACGACTTCTTCAAATAATTTATATGCCATTTGATTATTTCCTTTTATCCGGATACATGGTTATAAATTTTGTTTCCTCTGTGACTCTTTCAGTAATCCAAATTGTACACACTGCCAAGTTCTTTCCGTTAGGGCCGACCATTTTTCCTCTGATTTCATAAATCTGACCGTATTCTGTTTTTTCAGTCGGTATCGCATCAATAGATAATATCTGCTTTCTTATATCACTTTCCAATATCTTCCAATTTTCGAGAAGGTACCCTGCTTCAGCAAGCCATTGCGATTTATCATTCCGTTTCCTCAAAGCCAACAGATATTTTGTCAGCTTTTCTTGAGCAATAAGAGTATTTTCAGGAAGTTTCATCTTATTTAATTAATTATGATGGTTTCGCATCCAGCGTCATCAAGCGGTAGGCGTCCGCAATGTTTTCTTCCAATTCCTCAATAGTCTCGCCTTGGGTCATGATCTCCGGATGGTCAACTAGTTTGCCGACCCAGAACTTTTCCCCTTTCCAGTAGACCATTTCCAGCTTCGTTTTCATTGTCTTTTTCTCTCTTCATAAATTATTTTCCCGGTTCCTCGCTGTTTCGATTGAGTTCAGCGGCGGCGCGCGCCTCTCCTTGCCGTCGGCTGCAACGATTTGATGTTAGGTGTTTCTTTTCTTCTGTCAACTATAGCACTCAATGGATGACGCTCCATCTCTTGCAATGTTGCAACCATTGCGTTGAGGTCGTAATTATGCCGTTTGGCGAATTCATCTCTGTTGCGCCAGACTTCTGATAGAATTTCATTTTTCATTTTTTACTTACCTCCATAATCTCGATCGGGGTGCAAATTTCTGGGCATAAGCAGCCTTCTTCACTACGCTGACATGCGGCAGTAAGCAAGTCTCTGCTTGGCTTAGCAGCTAAATAACTGATGATCGAGGTTTCTATGTATACACTAAATTTCTCCATGTATTCAGATTACTCCGTGAGCGAAGAGCCCTTCTTTTTCCTGCGCCAACATAACATCCCCCGTATTCCGAATCAAGGAGAAACCCCTTTAATTTATCCCTCTTCAAAAAGAAAAGATTTTTAGACAGGATTAACTGGATACACAGGATGTTGTCTGCCCGCCTGATGCGGGATAGGCAATAAGCAGTCGCCTATGGCGACGGGATGCAATGCGGATGAGTGTTTCAGATCGCTCTTCCGGAGCGGTCTGCCAACCGGAGCTCTGACAGAACATGAAAAACGGGCTGCTGCTTCTCAAATTCTCTGACCAGCAACGGCACCAGTGATCGTTCAAAGTTATTCATATACACAGTGTAACCGGATGTTTATCCATCTACAACAAATATTACTCAATGACTGAGCAAAATTACTCAAGGCCTGAACTGGAGAGCAACGGGCAAATAACAAAAACATAGCGTGTCATTTGACACCTTTATAAACCGGACAGAGTTCTATTTCCTTAATATGCTTGAAATGTTTCCTGTTCCGCGTCATCAG
>JAHJRK010000323.1 GCA_018830925.1 Pseudomonadota bacterium | reverse complement strand
CATCACTTCAAGCTCATACTCTTTCCATCCGAGGACGGATTCTTCAAGCATGATCTGCCCGATAAGGCTTGCATCGAGACCTGACTTTGCGATTATCTCCAGATCTTCATAATTATACGCGACCCCTCCGCCTGTGCCTCCTAGTGTATAACTCGGCCTGACTATAACCGGGAAACCTATCTTTTTTACCGCCTCCCTTACCTCTTCCATGTTAACGGCAATTTCGCTTTCCGGAATTCTGAGTCCTATTCTATTCATGGCTTTGCGGAAGAGATCCCTGTCTTCGGCCTTTTTTATCGATTCAATTGAGGCTCCGATCATCTCTACGCCGAATTTTTCCAGCACTCCCATTCTGGCTACTTCTATAGCTGTGTTCAGGCCGGTCTGTCCTCCAAGCGTGGGCAGCAGCGCGTCCGGGCGCTCCTTTTCAATTATCATGGCAACCATTTCGGGCGTAACCGGCTCGATGTATGTTCTGTGGGCCATGTCAGGATCGGTCATAATCGTGGCGGGGTTGCTGTTTATAAGCACTACCTCATAGCCCTCTTCCTTCAATGCCTTGCATGCCTGGGTTCCGGAATAGTCAAACTCGCATCCCTGGCTGATTATTATGGGACCTGCTCCGATAATCAGTATTTTCTTTATATCAGTTCGTTTAGGCATTTTCCATCAGCCTCACAAATTCGTTGAAAAGATAACGTGAATCATGGGGTCCAGGGGATGCTTCGGGATGGTACTGAACCGCAAAAAGGGGAAGCTTGCGGTGCCTGAAACCCTCCAGGGTGTTATCGTTAAGATTGATATGAGTCGTCTCAATCTCTTCAGCGCTTAAACTTTCGATATCCACGACAAATCCGTGGTTCTGGGATGTGATCTCAACCTTGCCCGTCAGAAGATTCTTAACGGGCTGATTTGCCCCCCTGTGCCCGAATTTCAGTTTATAGGTCCTTCCCCCCAGCGCGAGACCAAGAAGCTGATGCCCCAGGCAGATGCCAAATATCGGTTTGTATTCCAGAAGAGCCCGGATAGTCTCCACGGCATAGGTTACAGGCTCCGGATCACCGGGGCCGTTTGAAAGAAATATGCCGTCAGGCTCAATCGCCCTGACGGTTGCGGCGTCGGCTGAAGCCGGAACGACAATAATTTCGCAGCCGGCATTTTCAAGGCACCTTAAAATGTTGTACTTTATTCCGAAATCAAAGGCTACAACATGGAACTTCTTGTTTTTTTCTCTCCACACAGAGCTTTTTGATTTTCCTGTTTTCAGGCTGCAAGGAGAAATTTTGCCTTCCGACCAGAAATACGGCTTATCAGTTGTAACGCTCCTCGCAAGATCGAGGCCCACCATGCTCGGCAAGCCCTTTGCTTTCTCAACAAGCGAAGAAGGGTTTAAATTGGATGTCGAAATATAAGCCCGCATGGCTCCCTTATCCCTGATATGCCTTGTAAGAGCGCGCGTATCGAGGCCTTCGACCCCAAGGATTCCTCCCTGTTTCAGATAATCCTTTAAAGTTCCGGTCGCTCTGAAATTGCTCGGATACTCCTGGTACTCTTTGATCAGAAAAGCCGACACCTGAATCCTGTCCGACTCGACATCCTCATAATTGACGCCATAGTTGCCGATCAGCGGATAGGTCATTGTAACCATCTGGCCTCTGTAGGAAGGATCCGTGATCACCTCCTGGTAACCGGTCATGCTTGTATTGAACACCACCTCGCCCCATGCTTCTCCCGCGCCTGTAAAACTTCTGCAGGCAAAGGTTCTTCCGTCTTCAAGGGCAAGCAGCGCTTTCATGTCATTTGTTTTCATATTATATAAACCACAGGGTTCAAGGGTGACGAAAAAATTTTAATGCCTCTCCTATCATATCTGAACATTAAATCAATCCTATTCAAGCTGTTCTTTTCCACTATATTCCGTGTTTCGCACAAGAAGTCCCGCTTTATTGACGCCATGATCGCTCAAAAAGACCGCTTCCAAATGGAAACTATTTGATATTCTTTATTAATATTCTTCGCCGGAATTATCCCTGTCTTACGACGCATAGATAGATTATATACATGCCGGCTATTTTAGCAATACCTGTGCCATATAAAATAGAAAAAGGGTCTGAGGGCTCAAGGGTTCAAGGGAAAAAAATATTATTTAAATCTGAATCTTTGTATTTTTAAACAGTTGAATCCTGATCAACAGTAAACAAAGAGAAGTCCGAAGGCTGAATTTACTGATAATTTACAGTCTGTCTGCCTTGAATCAACGGTAAAAAGATACTTAAATGTCAATTTGGGAATTTTTTTATTACAGTTTTGTAACCCTTTTCATTTATTTGGTTCTATATTAAAAGTAAGGGGTCGAGGATTCGAGTGACCAGGAAAGGAAACCAAGTTAAATATGATGAACTCGTAAAAAGTCGAAATATGTTCACT
>JAHJRK010000322.1 GCA_018830925.1 Pseudomonadota bacterium | reverse complement strand
TCGCCGAAAGGAGAGAAACTCGCCGAAAAGAAATGTCAGATCCAAGGGAGAAGTACGCCCGCATTTTGGCAAAAATTATAACTTATTGATATTGATTATTTTATAAAAACACTTGACATGAGGACTATAGAATGTCCCCATTGTCCCCCCTATATTTTTATTAATATATATTGTCCCGTATTTTATCAAAAACCTTGGGAATCCTCCTTTTGGATTACTGATTCTCATATTTATTTCCTTTACGATTGGCTACGAGTCACACATTAGAATAAAGCATATAGAAACAATTAAATACTACAGGGCAAAACAAACCTTCAGGTCGCTGTAGTTTGATTTTTTCACACATTAAAGCGGAGTTGCGGATAATGAATCTTCCACCCCTGCCTAATTTTCACGCAATGTCGGTGATGTTTCTCACAGTCATAGCACTCATCCTGTTCACCCGTGAAAAGATACCACTCGAATCATCCAGTTTGATGGTTCTCATGAGCCTGGCCGTGGGATTCGAACTCTTTCCTTTCAAAGTGGACGGGAACGTCTTACATGCCGTTGATTTTTTCCACGGTTTCGGACACGAGGCGCTGGTTGCCGTCTGCGCCTTGATGATTGCCGGGCAGGGCATTGTGCGCACGGGTGCGCTTGAACCGGTTGGGAGAGCTTTGACCCGGCTTTGGAAAGTCAGTCCGGCCATTTCTCTCCTTCTGACACTATTGACCGGCGCCTTTATAAGCGCATTTATCAACAATGTTCCGGTTGTTGTATTATTTCTCCCCATACTGATAAATGTTTCCCTTGGAACCGGTATGCCGGCATCTTCGATCCTGATGCCCATGGGATTTGCCACCCTGCTGGGGGGGACCTGCACTACCATCGGAACTTCCACAAACCTGCTTGTTGTCTCCGTGGCTGGGGAGTTGGGATTAAAGCGGATGGAAATGTTCGATTTCCTGATGCCGGCAGCTATTGCCGGATGCATTGGGATCGCCTATCTCTGGCTTCTGGCACCGAGGATGCTGCCTAAGAGGGAACAGCTTCTATCGGACACATCTCCGAGGGTTTTCACTGCCCATCTTGCTATCCTGAGGGGAAGCCCTGCCGAAGGCAAAACACTGGCCGAAGCCATCAGGAAGACCGATGCTGCAATGAAGGTCATGAGTGTTGAACGCGGGCACAACAAATTCATGCTGCCGCTTCCAAGCGTTGTGCTGACAGCCGGCGATCACCTCGTCATACGGGATACCCCCGAGCGATTGAAGGAGTTCGAAAAGATAATTCAGGGAACCCTCTATCCGGAGGATTCTGAGGATAGTCCTGTTGATAAAGAGCATCCCCTGAAAGCCGAAGATCAACAGATAGCAGAGATAATCGTCGTAGAGGGTTCCAGCCTTCAGGGAAGAACTCTCAGCGAGATGCGGTTTGCAGACAGGTACGGGGTGATCATACTGGCCATACATATCGCGGGCAAGCATACGGAAAAGATATATGATGAAATCGGGGATATCCGTCTTGGGGCCGGGAATATCCTTCTGGTTCAGGGGCCACGCCCACAGATCGCCAGACTGAAAAAAGAGATGGATTTCATAGTCCTCGATGCCACAACCGATTTGCCTTTCTCCCGAAAAGCTCCGGTAGCACTGCTCATAATGTTGGGTATAGTTGTTTTGGCCGCCCTGGACATCCTTCCGATAGCTATAAGCGCGCTATTGGGGGCGCTGCTCATGATCCTTACCGGATGCTTGGGATGGCGTGATGCTTCAAATGCCCTGAGCACCCAGGTAATCCTTATCGTGGTAGCGAGCCTGTCCCTCGGGGTTGCACTCCTGAAGACCGGTGGTGCAAATTATCTGGCACAACTTTTTGTGGCTTTGGCTGGGGGAGCTTCCCCGGCTTTCGCAATCAGCGGCCTTATGCTTCTTATGGCGATCCTTACAAACATTGTATCCAACAACGCGACAGCGGTAATCGGAACCCCTATTGCCGTTTCGATTGCTGCCCAAATGGGGCAGCCTCCCGAACCTTTTGTCCTTGCGGTAATATTCGGAGCCAATATGAGCTATGCCACTCCAATGGCCTACAAAACCAACCTGCTTATCATGAATGCAGGCGAATATACTTTTAATGATTTTCTCCGGGTGGGGCTGCCGCTGATACTGATTATGTGGCTTGCTTTTTCCTTCTTGCTGCCTGCAATTTACGGTATATGACAGCACCATAATTTCACTATAAATCAACTTCTATTTTTATTAATTTCTACAGATACTGAACTTATCCCGGGGGGCATGGGGGGTGCCCAGGGCTACATAGGGACGCTCATCAATATATAAGTTAAGGACAAAAACCGTGTTTATTCATTGAGTTATTGGCTACTCAAAAAAATCATAGCTTAAGAAGGGTTGCGGCAGTTATCCCTAAAATATTTTCAATATCTTCATTTTCAAGGCCGGCGCTTTTAATCTCTTTAAAATATCTTTCAGGTTTTAAAAGCGGAAAATCGCTTCCGAAGAGAATTCTGTCCGCCCCGGCAAGGGCCTTTGCGTAACGATATATATCTGAATCATAAAGAAACGGGGATGCCGCCGTGTCAAAATAGACGTTCTTAAGGTTTTCCTTTACTTCTTTTTTCAAGAGATTAAAGAAAAAAATTCCCCCACCCCAGTGTGCCAGCACAATTTTATTATCCGGAAATTGCTTAACCAGGTTATATATCTGAATAAGGGTATTCGGGGTTTTCCCGGGATATTTGTGTCCAATGGGTTCGTTAGTGTGTATCAGTACGGGGAAGTCTTTTTGCCTGCATATTTCCATAACAGGCTTTAACCTTAACAGCGATTCTTCATCAATGCCTGACTGGTAAAAGGCAAGCTCACCGGCTCCCTTAAGTCCTGCTTCGATACATCTTGCCGTTTCATTGCCGGCCCTGGAATTAAAAGGGTCAAAACAGGCAAAACCTATAAACCGGTCAGGATATTTCAGGACCGACTCAATTATATAGTCGTTATGCATTCTGAGAAATTCGTCGTTTTTCCACGGAAAACCGAAAATGACTGATTTGTCTATCCGGCTTTCATCCATGACATCTATCAATGTTTCCGCGTTGACCAGTTTTGATTTGGGAGAGTCGTATAAAATTTTAAAAGCAGGTTCTTTTGG
>JAHJRK010000321.1 GCA_018830925.1 Pseudomonadota bacterium | reverse complement strand
GTAAAACTTCCTGTAATCCGGGCCTGACCCCCTGAGATTTTTTCCTGTATGACGGGAGCCGAATAAACCTTGTTGTCCAGAACTATCGCAAGGCGTTTCTTGACGTTTTCTTCCGTAATATTTTCGAATATCCTTGCTCCCTTTTTATCGAAATCTATTGAGACATAGGGTTCGTTATACTGGGAATCTATCTGAACGGAGGCATCCGTAAGATACGAGCCGGTTAAGAGAGTCCCTTTTTTTACAAGGTATGGCCTTTTTATTACACGCTTTGTCTGGGCATCTTCTCTATTCTCGTAAAGGATTTCGGAGCCCGGAGGAGCGCCTTCCGAGAGAGCAGTTTCAGGATCGCGGGTTTCATCAAGCAGCTTGAATTCGAGAAGGGCGGTTTTGCCTATCAGCTCCTTTGCCCTCTGGGTATCAGTAATTCCCGGAAGCTGGATGAGAATTCTTTTTTCGCCCTGCATGCGGATATCCGGTTCGCTGACGCCGAACTGGTCGATACGGTTTCTAATGGTTTCAAGAGCCTGGGCTGCCGCCAGTTTCTTTATAGTATCGGTCTCCTTTTCAGGAAGATCCATTATTATCTTAAGAAGATCGTTTTCTTTGGTCCGCGAAAGAATCCGAAGCTCCCTGAATTCCTTGTCGAGAATCTTTTCAAAGCCGTCAATATTCTCCTGTCCCTTCAGCACTACCGATATTTTTGTTTTTTCCGTGCGTTCAATGCCGGTAAAGCTGATATGTCCGGACCTTAATATTCCCTTAAGATCGTTTGATATGCGCTCGATCGTGCTTTCAACGGCCTTTTCCGTTTCAACTTCAAGAACAAGGTGCATGCCTCCCTGTAAATCAAGCCCCAGGTTTATTTTTTTATGAGGCCATACGCCTGGCTTTATTGTAGGAAGAACGTAAATTATCGCGGCAATTATTACCGCAACAGACAAAATCAGTTTCCAAGAAAAAATCTTCAATGATCCGTTCCTTTCATTAGTAAGTAAGAGATTATTTCCTGCGTTTTTCTGCCCCTCAAGGGGGTACTGAAACGAGTTACAGGAAAAAATATCGTAAACTTACTTATACCCCTCAAGGGGGTACTGAAAAAAGTCCCGTTTATCGGGGTTAAGAAGTCAGACAGCCTGTTTATAATCTATTATATGTAGTATACAGGAGCCAGAATTCAGAATACAGAAGAAAAACAATACTATGGATATTCCGGCTCCTGACTCCTGTATTCTCATGCTTCGTTGTGCCCGCGCCGGGCATAGGGGTTAGTACTATAAATTATCAGCCAGTTTTATCTTTTTCAGCGTCCTTTACTTTTGCAGGCTGAACTGGTTGTGATGTCTGTGCAAGGCCTGCTACATTTCCACGGCTTACCTTAACGCGCACTTTTTCGGCAATCTCAACCGTTATTGTATTATCTTCCAGGCCGGTTATAGTGCCGTAAATGCCGCCGCTTGTAATTACCCTGTCTCCCTTTTTGAGGTTGCTTATCATTTCGCGGTGTTCTTTGGCTTTTTTCTGCTGCGGCCTGATAAGCAGGAAATAGAAAATAACGAACATGAGAATCAGCGGGATGAAATTCATAAAACTGCTGGCGCCGCCGGAAGCTGCTCCACTCTGGCCCATTGCGTATGCTATACTTGTCAAAATAAAACCTCCTTATATGAATAAAATAAAATTATATATTCAGGGTTATGAAAAATTAATGATAAAAAAAATTAACCCTTGCTGCTGAAAACCCTGTCAAAAATGGTGCTGATATACTTTAAATGATATGTTACGTCAAATATTTCTTCAATTTTTTCCTTTCCGAGCAGACCGCATATCTTTTTATCTTCGGTAATAAGTGCTTTAAAATCCTTTTTCTCATCCCATACTTTCATGGCGTGAGCCTGTACCATCTGATATGCATCTTCACGGGAGACACCCGATTCGGCAAGGGCAAGAAGAATCTGCTGCGAAAAGATAAGCCCCTTCAGCTTGTTGAGATTTTCAGCCATTCTTTCAGGGTAAACGACAAGATTTTTGATTATGCCGGCAAACCTGTTCAGCATATAATCCATCAGTATGGTGCTGTCCGGCGCTATGATTCTTTCAACAGACGAATGGCTTATGTCCCTCTCATGCCATAAGGGTATGTTCTCAAGGGCTGCAATTGCATTTGATCTTATCACTCTCGCAAGGCCGCACATGTTTTCAGAGCCCACCGGGTTTCTCTTATGGGGCATCGACGACGAGCCTTTTTGCCCTTTTGAAAAGTATTCTTCGGCCTCAAGGACTTCTGTTCTTTGAAGGTGCCTGATTTCAAGAGCCATCTTTTCAATGGAGGATGCCATTATGGCAAGGCTTGTGAAATATTCCGCATACCGGTCTCTCTGAATAATCTGGGTCGAAGCCGGAGCCGGCTTTAAGCCAAGGCCCCTGCACACATATTCCTCAACCTCTGGAGATATGTTCGCAAAGGTGCCGACAGCGCCTGATATTTTCCCGTAACTTATGGTTTCAACCGCACTTTCAAACCGTTTTTTATTCCGTCTCATTTCATCATACCATACGGATAATTTAAGGCCGAAAGTGATGGGCTCTGCATGAATTCCGTGGGAACGCCCTATCATCAAGGTCTCTTTGTATTTGAATGCCTTTTCTCTGATAGCAGTCATGAGATTATCGCAGCCGGATAGAATTATTCCTCCAGCTTCTTTAAGGAGGCACGCCATGCTCGTGTCGAGAATGTCTGATGACGTGAGTCCCAAATGAATGTATCTTGAGTCAGGACCGACATATTCCGCAACATTCGTAAGAAAGGCTATGATATCGTGCCTTGTAACCTCCTCGATCTCGTTAATTCTGTCGGCTTTGAAGTCAGCCTTGCTTTTAATGGCGGCAACAGCAGATTTCGGAATCCTTCCGGCTTCAGCCATAGCTTCGCAGGCGAGTATTTCAACCTTAAGCCAGGTTTTATACCTGTTTTCATCAGTCCAGATGTCGCCCATAACTTTTCTTGTATATCTTTTTATCATAATTACCCGTAATAATTATTTATGCTGCCTGATGACAGATTTTCTTTTCCCGCAAGTTTTGTCTTTGATACAGGAATCAAAAGAGGGTGTCAACATCACGTCTTTTCACTGATGATTTCAGATTCGCCCGGAAACATGGTATTGCTTCCCTCGATGCGTATGCTTAAATTACGCCTCGTCTCGAGATCAAGTATTTCTTTGCGCTTTTTGTTTAACAGATAATCTGCGACATTAGCCGGAACGGTTCCTTTTACGCCGGCAATTTCGTCCTTTAATGTTTCAAGATTAAGTTTGCGCAAAAAACTGAGCCCCTGGGCTTCAGGAGATTGTATCACTCCTTTTCCACGGCAATGTTTGCATGGTACAAAGCTTCCGAATTCGATTGACGGCCTTATTCTTTGCCTTGACAACTCCATTATTCCGAACCTTGAAATCTTGCCGAACTTGATCCTGGCCTTGTCATCTTTGACAAAAATTTTCAGATTTTTTTCAACTTCAAGGTTATGTTTTGAATCTCTCATATCTATAAAGTCAATAACTATAAGGCCTCCTAAGTCCCTCAAACGGAGCTGGCGCGCTATCTCTTCAGCCGCTTCAAGGTTTGATACAAGAGCCGTCTGTTCAACGGATTTTGTCTGAGTTGCCTTGCCTGAATTGACATCTATGGCAACAAGGGCTTCCGTCTGCTCGATAACTATGGAGCCTCCCGATTTGAGTTTGACCCTGCTCTCATAGATGGAATTAATCTGGCTTTCGAGCTGAAATTTTGTGAATATCGGTTTATCTTCTTTATATAACTTTACAATCATTGAATGCTTCGGGGATATTATTTTTATAAAATCTTTGGCTTCGCGGTGAACGGCCGGGTCATCTATGAGAATTTCATTCACATCCGGAGTAAAATAATCGCGGATCGACCTGACCACGAGATTTCTTTCCTTATACAGGAGAGCAGGGGCTTTAACTTCCATGACATTGCCCTTTATATTTTTCCAGAGCCTTAAAAGATAGGCAAGGTCTCCGGATATTTGCGCTTTTGTGCAACCTATGCCTGCTGTCCTGACTATAATGCCGAATCCTTCGGGGATTTTTATTGAACTTATTATTTCTTTCAGTCTTTTACGTTCTTCTTCATCATCGATTTTACGGGATACTCCAAGCCCTTCGCTTCCAGGCATCAGGACTATGAATCTTCCCGGAAGGGAAATGAAAGTGGTGAGCATGGCCCCTTTTTTCATAAACGGGTCCTTCGTAACCTGCACCAGAAGTTCCTGCCCCTGTTTGACGATGCCGGTTATTGAACGGTTTCCCGAATCGCTGTCCTGAAAGTAATCGTTGTGTATTTCATGTTTTTGCATAAAGCCGTGGCGTTCTACTCCGTAATCGATAAAAACAGCCTGCAGGCTGGGTTCTATGCGTACAATAATTCCCTTGTAAATATTGCTGTGCGTGATCTCTCTTGCAGCACTTTCAATATGAAATTCTTCAAGTTTGCTGTCTTTTACCTTTGCTATTCTGCATTCGGCCGGATCAACCGCATTTATCATTATCTTGCTGCTCATCTATTTTTCCTTGTATATCTTAGTTGTATCAGTTTAATTTAAAACAATATTCCATATATAATTGGAACCCGCTGATTTTTTACCTGAATATGTAATTGCCATTTGTAAGTCAAACAAATAATTTTGATTTTCTCCCAAAAATATTCCCCCTTCCTTGCTATTTATATTATATTATGGCATTAGAAGGCACTGTTTTAAAGGTCAGGTCTATTATTACATTATTTAAAAATATAAAGCCATTAGAATTTGGCGTATTTATTATGAGGTTCTAACTGACAATGGAAGAAAAGTATGATCCGGGGGTTATAGAAGCAAAGTGGCAGTCCAGCTGGGATAAGTCCGGCCTGTTTAAAGTCTCTGAAGAGCTTGAGAAAAAAAAATATTATCTTCTCGAAATGTTTCCATATCCTTCAGGCAAAATTCATATGGGGCATGTGAGAAATTACACCATAGGTGATGTGGTGGCAAGATATAAAAGGATGCGGGGATTTAATGTGCTGCATCCGATGGGATGGGATGCTTTTGGCATGCCGGCTGAAAATGCTGCAATAGCAAACAAGACACATCCTGCAGCATGGACCTATCAGAATATCGACTACATGCGTATGCAGCTCAAACGGATGGGTTTTTCATATGACTGGGACAGGGAAATCGCAACCTGCAGGCCTGAATATTACCGTTGGGAACAATGGCTCTTTTTAAAGATGTATGAGAAGGGGAACGCATACAGAAAAGAGTCTTTTGTTAACTGGTGCGAGTCATGCTTGACTGTTCTTGCAAATGAACAGGTCGAAGCGGGTATGTGCTGGAGATGCGGAAGGCAGGTCCGTCAGAAAAAGCTGAAGCAATGGTTTTTCAGAATAACTGAGTATGCCGAGGATCTTCTTTCTCATTGTGAAAAGCTTCCCGGGTGGCCGGAAAAAGTAACGACCATGCAGAAAAACTGGATAGGAAAAAGCATCGGCGCCCGTATAAGTTTTTCTGTTCAAAAGTCGGATGAGAAAATCCCCGTTTTTACAACCAGGCAGGACACCGTTTTCGGAGCTACATTCATGTGCCTTGCTCCGGAGCATCCCCTTGTGCTGAAGCTTTCAAGGGGAACGGATCAGGAGAAGAAGGTTCTGGAGTTCGTCGAACGGATATCCCTTCAGGACAGGTCAAGCAAGTCGATCGATAATTATGAAAAGGAAGGGGTTTTTACAGGCGCTTGGTGCATTAATCCGTTGAGCGGGAAGCGCATGCCGGTATACACGGCCAACTTTGCCTTGATGGAGTACGGCACCGGCGCTGTTATGTCCGTTCCTGCGCATGACCAGCGTGATTTCGATTTTGCAAAAAAATACGGGCTTGAAATTATAGTCGTTGTTAAGCCATATGACAGTGATCTTGATCCTGCAACAATGACCGAGGCATATGCCGGTGAAGGCATTATGGTCAATTCCGGGCAGTTTAACGGCATGAACAGCAGAAAAGCCCTTGATGAAGTCGCGGCTTATCTTGAGAATAATGGAACCGGGGAAAAGACAGTCAGTTACAGGCTGCGCGACTGGGGCATTTCAAGGCAGCGTTACTGGGGCGCGCCGATACCTGTAGTTCACTGTAACGACTGCGGTATTGTCCCTGTTCCGGAAAAAGATCTTCCAATACTGCTTCCTGAAGATGCGGCTCTGCTGGAAGGCGGACAGTCTCCCTTGCCGGCGCTTGAATACTTTAATAGAACGAAATGCCCCCGGTGCGGAAGAGAGGACGCAGCAAGAGAGACCGATACCATGGATACTTTCGTTGAGTCTTCATGGTATTTTGAACGCTATTGCAGCCCGAAGTTCGGGGAAGGGCTTTTCGATAAAAAAGCTGTTGATTACTGGATGCCTGTCGACCAGTACATCGGCGGAGTCGAACATGCCATACTGCATCTTCTTTATTCAAGGTATTTTACACGTGTTCTGAAAGATATGGGGCTTGTCGGGTACAAAGAGCCGTTTACAAGGCTTTTAACCCAGGGTATGGTCTGCAAGGAGACCGTTTCATGTCCTGAGCACGGGTATTTGTTCCCTGAAGAAGTTGCAGGGGAAGCCGGTAACCGCACATGCACAAAATGTGGAAAAGATGTAGTTACCGGACGCATTGAAAAGATGTCCAAGTCAAAAAGGAACGTCATTGATCCCAACTTCCTGCTTGATAAATACGGGGCGGATACGACAAGGCTTTTTTGTCTTTTTGCTGCTCCTCCGGAAAGGGATCTGGAGTGGAGCGAGCAGGGGGTTGAAGGCGGATATCGTTTTTTAACCCGTGTATGGAGGCTTGCAAGAAATTGGATTGACACGATAAGATATACCAAACCGTTTGACGGTGATCCCGGGCTGCTTGAAGGCGGCTTAAGGGAATTGTATAAGAAGACACATCAGACGATATCAAAGGTCACAAGCGACATAGAAGAGAGGTTCCACTTCAATACGGCAATAAGCGCAGTAATGGAACTTGTCAACATGATGTATACTGTGGAGATCAGAGAAAATACTCCTGAAAAAGCGGGGGTAATCCGTTTCGCCATGGAAACAGTCACGCTTCTGTTGTCGCCCATTGTTCCTCATTTTGCGGAGGAGCTGTGGGAAGTCCTCGGACAAAATACAAGCGTGCTGCTCGCGCCGTGGCCCGGATACAGGGAAGATGCGCTTATAAAAGATGATCTTCTTGTTGTTGTTCAGGTTAACGGAAAGCTGAGAAGTAAATTTAACATAAACCCGGACGCAGATGATGATGCAATAAAAGAGAGGGCAATGTCGGATGTGAATGCAGGGAAGTTTATCCAGGGCAGGCAGGTCAAGAAGATTATCGTCGTGAAGAAAAAACTTGTCAATATAGTAACATGAAGCATGACGGCTTCGTAAAAGGTCATTCTGTAAGCATGGGAGGGGTTATTTTGACGAAGATACGGTTTGCGGTAATATTCCCAGTTGCGGCAGCATTATTATTTTACGGCTGTGCTTACAGATTTGCAGGAGGGGGCGATCTGCCTGCATCTGTTAAGAGAGTAAGCATATCGGTTCTGGAAAATAAAACTGCCGAAAGCGGCATTGAAAACATAATCACAAACGATCTTATCTATGAATTTACTAGAAACGGCAGGGTTGTGGCAAAAACAGATGACGCCGACGCGTATTTAACCGGGGTAATCGAATCCGCTAATGATGAGGCGATTTCACATAAGGGTGATCACACTTCTCTCGAAAGGCGCGTAAAAGTTGTCCTTGGCTTGAAATTAAAAGACAGGAGCGGCAATATTATCTGGACAGGAAAGGATATTGCTGCAGATCAGGCGTTTGCCGTTATGGCGGACAAGATTGAAACCGAAAATAAGAAGCGCACGGCTATTGCGGTTCTTTCAAAAAGGCTTGCAGAAAACGTTTATAACAGGCTGACTGATAATTTTTAACTTGTTTAAGGTTAACTATTCAGCCACAGATTCACACAGATGAACGCAGATAGATTAAATACAAAGAA
This sequence comes from Pseudomonadota bacterium, assembly GCA_018830925.1. Lineage (GTDB taxonomy): Bacteria > Desulfobacterota > Desulfobacteria > Desulfobacterales > RPRI01 > RPRI01. The sequence goes on along the minus strand of JAHJRK010000321.1, from coordinate 1,860 downwards.
ATAACCCCCCCGTGCACGTGATTTAGGGCACAACGAAGCATGAAAATTATCAAGTAGTTGGATCTATTTTCATATAAAAAGAAAAAATATCAGTGATGATCAGCGTAGATCGGTGGCTGAGTAGTTACGTTTAAGGAAAATCAAATGTTTTACCGGGAAAACTTCGAATATCCCGGCAAAACATAAAATTATGACTTTGTGTTGTTTACAAGTTTTGAAAGGCGGGATATTTTCCGGGAGGCGGTTCTTTTATGAATCACACCTTTTTTTGCTGCCTTGTCAATAACGGATTTTACGGAATCAAGGTTCTTCAGGGACGATTCCCTGTTTTCACTGTTGCCTGCCGCACTCCTCATATCTTTTACGATATTCTTTACCTGGGTTTTGGTAGACCTGTTGCGCATGCGCCTGATTTCATTTTGACGTGCACGTTTTAATGCTGATTTATGATTTGCCAAATTTTATAACTCCTTTTCTTGATTTTTTTGAAGGTGTCTATTTACAAAATAGTATGAAACCTGTCAAGAACTATTAGATTAAATTGTAATAAGTTTGCAACATCTTTTTATTTATCCGCCCGGATAGATGGAGCGATCGGAAAATATTTATGTCCGGAACTGAAAAAACACTTATGACAAAAGCCGCGGCAGTGGTGGGCAGCGCTACACTGATTAGCCGCATATTGGGCTTTGTAAGGGATATTGTCATAGCGTGGTACTTTGGCGCAGGACTCTGTTCCGACGCTTTTATTGTGGCATTCAGGATCCCAAATCTTTTTCGAAGGCTGTTTGCCGAAGGATCGCTCAGCATCTCTTTCATACCTGTCTTTGCGGAATGCCTCACAAAACAGGGGAAAGATGAAGCAAACAGGCTTGCCGGGTCAGCAGTGCGGCTTCTCTCTTTAATACTGATTGTTGCTGTAATTTCAGGGATATTATTATCCCCTCTGATTGTAAGGCTTATAGCTCCGGGATTTTCGGATACAGCCGGGAAATATGCGCTTACCGTATCTCTTACAAGAATAATGTTTCCATACCTGTTTTTTATATGCCTTGCGGCGCTTTTTATGGGCGTTCTGAATGTGCTGGGCCATTTTGCTGCGCCGGCTTTTGCGCCGGCTATATTAAATATATCAATGATAGCCGCGATGCTGTTTATTTCGCCTGGCGCCGGTGAACCAGCAAAGATTCTTGCAGCAGGCGTGCTGGCCGGTGGCTTTCTGCAGCTCGCTGTCCAGATTCCATTTCTCATAAAAAATGGGGTATATTTCTGGAAGGGCTACGGTATATATCATTCCGGCTTAAAAGAGGTCGGAACCCTAATGCTGCCGGCCATATTCGGGGCAGCTGTATACCAGATAAACATCCTTATCGGTACGCTGCTGGCCTCGTTTCTTCCTGAAGGGAGTGTTTCTTATCTGTATTATGCCGACAGGCTCGTGCAACTGCCTCTGGGGATTTTTGCAATTTCTGCCGCAACGGCGATATTTCCAGTTCTTTCCCGGCAGGCTTCCGGAAATGAAATGGGAGCATTCAGAGATACTTTCGATTACTCAATTAGAATGGTCATGTTTATAACATTTCCCTGTATGATAGGCCTTATTGTTTTAAGGGAACCGATTGTTGTGCTCCTTTTTAAAAGGGGGGAATTTGATGCACAAACCGCAGCATTGACTGCCCAGGCTCTTTTATATTATAGTATGGGCCTGTGGGCGTTTGCTTCAGTCAGAATTGTCGTTTCGATGTTTTATGCGCTCAGGGATACCAGAACTCCTGTAATTACGGCTTTAATATCTTTTATGGCAAATGTTGTTCTCAGCCTTTTGCTTATGAAGCCGCTCAAACATGGAGGGCTTGCGCT
>JAHJRK010000320.1 GCA_018830925.1 Pseudomonadota bacterium | reverse complement strand
TACGGAGCCGCTGCTATCGGTTGGAATGGTGTCTATCTCGCCGAAGTCGCGCGCGTTGCAACGCCTGAGTTTGCCGGGATGGCGACCGGCGGGTCACTTTTTTTTACATTTGCCGGCATCCTGATCGGGCTTCCTGCTTTTTCTCTGATTATTGAAAAAAGTGGCAGCTATCCGCTCGGATTCGGGATTATTGCAGGCGCAACATTTGTCTGTGGTATAGTTTTGTTGCTTTCTCATAAATGATGGTTTTAAAAAGTCATTCTGTCCGCATCGGCGGACGCTTTATCTTTCGTCATTGCGGCGTATTGAATGGAATATAACCATGCCTTAAAAACAAAATTGAAAGAGTAATTCCTTACCTGCTGCACGAACCCGATACCAAGGATGCCCGCAGCGCCCAGGATAAAATCTATGAATGGGAACTCATGATAGGAAAATAGGAACATAAACCATGAAGCGCATGATGAAAATATTCAAGAACATGAAAGCATCATAAACTATGGTTTCACAAATAAAATTGATGTCCATCATCCGGTATGGTATGAAAACCTCAAAACACAAGACAGCAGGATCGGATGTTAAAGGGCAAATAAAAAGAAAGGGGAGTTTGGCATGGGAAAACTGTTATGGGAACCTTCGAAGGAGCGGATATTAAATTCAAACATGAAGCGATTCATGGATATTATAAACCGGAAACACGGGAAATCCTTCTTGGAATATAATGATTTGTATCAGTGGTCAGTGGAAAACATTCCCGATTTCTGGGCTTCCATGTGGGACTTTGCCGGCATAATAGCGTCAAAACCTTATGATCGGGTTATTGATGATGTTAAGAAGATGCCCGACGCAAAATGGTTTGAGGGTTCGCGTCTTAACTTTGCCGAAAATCTTTTAAGGTATCGGGACGGGCGGACAGCGCTGATTTTCAAGGGTGAAGACCGGGATGCAATCCGTATGACGTATGCCGAGCTTTATGATGAAGTGGCGCGGCTTTCGGCCTCTTTGAGAGAGGCGGGCGTTCAGAAAGGGGACCGCGTTGTCGGTTTCATGCCGAACATGCCGCAGTCTATTATTGCCATGCTCGCTGCCACAAGTATCGGAGGGGTCTGGTCTTCCTGTTCACCCGATTTTGGAATAAAGGGGGTTTTAGACCGCTTCGGCCAGATCAGGCCGAAGGTAATATTTACAGCAAACGGTTATTCATTCAAGGGGAAGCGTCTCGACTGTCTTGAGAGAATATCGGATATTTTAAAAGAACTTCCTTCAATAGAAAAGGTGGTCGTCGTTCCATACACCGAACCGGAGCCGGATATAAGCAGTGTCCCGAAAGCTGTTCATTACAGGGATTTCATATCTTCAGAAAAAGGCCTTGAGATAAAATTCGAGCAGCTTCCTTTTGATCATCCCTTGTACATAATGTACTCGTCGGGAACAACCGGACTTCCTAAATGTATGGTGCAGTGCACGGGAGGGATTCTCGTTCATCAGTTAAAAGAGATGATCCTCCATACCGATTTGAGAAGAAACGACACGATTTTTTATTTCACCACCTGCGGCTGGATGATGTGGAACTGGCTCACGAGCGCGCTTGGCGTTGGAGCCACACTTGTACTGTTCGATGGTAATCCTTTCCATCCCGAGCCCGGCGCATTATGGAAAATGGCTCAGGATGAAAAAATCTCCGTTTTCGGAACAAGCGCGGGATATATAACAGCCCTGCAGAATGCCGGCGTAAAACCCGGAAAAACATATGACCTTAAAAATCTCAGAACTATTCTTTCAACCGGTTCGCCTCTTTCAATGGAAAATTTTGAATATGTGTACAGGGATATAAAGCCTGATGTTCAGCTTGCATCCATTTCCGGAGGGACGGATTTAAACGGATGTTTTGCGCTCGGCAACCCGATGGGCCCGGTCTATTCAGGGGAGCTTCAATGCAGAGGACTTGCCATGAAGGTTGAGGCATTTGATGAAAACGGGAAGCCGGTTATCAACCAGCAGGGGGAGCTTGTCTGCACGGCGCCTTTTCCTTCAATGCCGATCTATTTCTGGGATGATCCGGACGGGAAGAAATATCACAGCGCGTATTTTGACGTATATCCGAATGTATGGCGGCACGGGGATTTTATTGAAATCAATGACCGCGGCGGCGTTACTATTTTTGGCAGGTCCGACGCCACGTTAAATCCCGGGGGCGTCAGGATAGGGACTGCTGAAATATACCGCCAGATGGAGCAGCTTGACGAGATTGAGGACAGCGTTGTTGTCGGTCAGGACTGGAAGAATGACGTGCGTGTCATCCTGTTTGTAAAAATGGCGCCGGGTTATGAACTGACGGATGAGGTTAAAAAGAAGATTGTAAATACCATCCGGTCAAATGCTTCTCCGAGGCATGTGCCTGCAAAAATTCTGAGCGTGCCGGATGTTCCGTATACGCTGAATATGAAGAAGGTTGAGCTTGCCGTGAAAAAAGTTATCGAGAGAAAGCCGGTGTTAAACAAGGATGCATTGAGAAATCCGGAAGCTCTAGATTTTTATGCGGGTTTTAAGGAGCTTGGCGAGGATTAATCGAAAGCCGAATTTCGAATGTCGCACATCGAAAACAATCGCCACGAAGACACAGAGACACAAAAAAGATACTTAGTGACTTCGTGTCTTTGTGGCAAAAAGAAAAACGAATCATCAACTTTTAACAATGGATACTTAAACAATGACAAAAGAAGAGAAGATTGAAGAGGTAAAGCTTAGGGCAAAGAAGAATTTTTCACTGGGGTATAACTGCGCCGAATGTGTTCTGGAGGCTGTATTTTCCCTGATTGATACCGGATTGCCGCAGGAAGCGCGCAGGATGGCTACCGGCTTCGGGGGCGGTGTCGGACTCTTCGGGGACACGTGCGGAGCTGTCTCCGGAGCCGTTCTTGCCGTTGGGGCGGTTCACGGAAGAAGCTCGCTTCCGGAAGGCGAAGGGAAGGAGGCTGTTAAGTATGCAGCTGAACAGCTCTATGGAAAACCCGGTCTTTACAGACTTTTTAACCAGATACCGAACCGGATAAACGAAAAATACGGCCACACACTTTGCAGGGATCTTACGTCAAAATGGAAAGAGAGCTGGCTTTGCCGTGAGCATGCCCTTTATTGCCGGGAACTAATAATTGAAGCAGCCGGAATTGCCGCCGAATTGATCCTGTGTGATAAAAACGAGCTTGCATCAAAGCCGTTCGGCGCGAATGTGGAAAATCTTAAGGAGACTTCCTGCGACATTGCAAAGGGCTGAGGGACCGCTTTGAAAAAGGACGGTGTCCTTTAATTAATACGCCTGCCGGCGGAGTAAAAATCGAATATAGAATATCGGACATAGAATATCGAAAGCCAAAAGCGAACTTCGATGTGCGAAATTCGAAATTCGGCTTTTATCGATGTACGGACCATAAACCATGAACCAGAAACCATGTTTTTAACCGGTCGGATAGATAAGATAACATATACAAGCGAAGAGACCGGATATACGGTTGCGAAAGTAATAGTCCCGGGGAAAAAAGAGCCCGTGACCGTCGTAGGAAATCTTATTTCTCCTGTTCCGGGTGAAACGCTCACGATGAAGGGTGAATGGACAAGGCACCCTAAATTCGGCGAGCAGTTCAAAGTCTCAGAATTTTCAAGCGCAGCCCCCGAAAGTCCTGCCGGAATCGAAAAGTATCTCGGTTCCGGTATAGTAAAGGGCATCGGGCCCGTCATGGCGGAACGGATAGTCAAAAAATTCGGAATAAAAACTCTTCATATAATAGAAAAAGATACGGGCAAGCTCTCTTTGGTTGAAGGAATAGGAGAGAAACGGATTTCCATGATCAGAAAAGCATGGGATGAGCAGAAAGAGATCCGCAATCTCATGCTTTTTCTCCATGCCCACGGCCTTGGCGCCGGTTACGCCGTAAAAATTTTCAGAAAGTACGGAAACAGGGCGACGGCGGTTATGAAAGAAAACCCGTACCGGCTGGCTGTCGATATATCAGGTATAGGATTTATTACCGCCGACGGGATCGGCGCAAAGCTCGGTTTTTCAAAAGACTCGAAAGAAAGAATCGAATCAGGAATAGTATATGTTCTTTTTACCCTCTCTGAAGAGGGGCATGTTTATTACCCGTTGCCGGCCCTTGTTGAAAAATGCGCGGCAATGCTTGATGTTGAAACAGAGGATGTAAAGAAAGGGATTGACGCGGCTGCCGCGTCGGGACAAATAGTAATTGAAGAGCTCGGAGAAGATATTCAAAAGCCCGGAGAGGAAAGAAAGGGCGTCTTTCTTGCGAAATATCATTACTGTGAATCCGGAATATCAAAACTGCTGGAGAAAATCGTCGGTTCGGTGAAATCTTTCAGGGATGTCGCTCCGGACAAAGCAATCGAATGGATACAACAGCAGCTCTCCATCACCCTTGCCGAAAAACAGACCGAGGCCGTACGGAGTGCTCTTGAGGAAAAGGTGCTCGTTATCACCGGGGGGCCAGGCACCGGCAAGACAACCATCATAAACGCCATCATAAAGATATTTCAGAGACTCGGGATAAAGATCCTCCTTGCCGCGCCTACCGGGAGGGCTGCAAAGCGAATGACCGAAGCGACAGGGTTTGGTGCGAAAACAATTCACAGGATGCTTGAATACAACCCGGAAAAGGGAGGATTCCAGAGAGATGAAAAGAATCCTCTCGAGTGTAATCTTCTGATTGTTGACGAAGCCTCCATGATAGACACTCTTTTGATGTTCAGCATGCTTAAAGCTGTGCCTCCTGAGGCGGCATTAATTCTTGTAGGAGATGTCAACCAGCTTCCTTCGGTGGGAGCCGGGAATGTTTTGAATGATGTAATCGAATCGGGCCTTGTTCCTGTTGTTACTCTTACTGAAATCTTCCGCCAGGCAAAAGAGAGCCGTATCGTGATCAATGCCCACAGGATAAACAGCGGGGAGATGCCTTTTTTGAAAGCGGATGAAAACGGCAGCGACTTTTATTTCATTGAGCAGGATAATCCGGAAAAGATAATTGAAATAATCAGGGAGCTTGTAACAGAACGTATTCCGAAGCGATTTGGTTTCGACTCATTCGACGAGATACAGGTTTTAACTCCAATGCACAGGGGCGTTCTCGGATCTTCC
>JAHJRK010000319.1 GCA_018830925.1 Pseudomonadota bacterium | reverse complement strand
TTCCATAACCTGTCATTTTTTACGTAAGCGAATATGGCGCAACGGTTCCCGCATCCGTTGCAAAGAGTGGGGATGCGCGTGACTGGCGAATCAGCCTGGGTGCGAGCTCACGTCTCAAAGTCAAGGAACTCATGGCTCAAACAAAGAACCCTTACCTCAGCTGCCGGCGCCTTTTAAAAAGCCCGTCTCGAAATCGTAAAATCCTTGGGGTGAATAGGGGACGTTCATCAAAATATAAGTTAATAATATTTTAAAATAAATTTAGGCTCTTGTCTGTAACTATCCACGCAAGTTTGTCATGCTATAGCTCGAAGGATGTCCTGTGCATGCTTCTTTGAAATCTCAGTACGTACCCAGTTTATCCCCTGAAAACTGTAAAACGAAATAGTCTTTTATATATTAAGCGTCATCTGATCAGCGACAATTATTTTTCCCGTTCAACGACAATTATAATTCCCGTATTTCCAAGTCAACAATCTTATGTTTTATTTTACCTTCCTGAGAGTCAGTCGGTTACAGGAAGATATCATTCCTTCTTCCCTTTTGCCTTTTTCGAATGTTCAAGCCGGTAGCTGGGTAGATTCAATTCAAGTACTATACTGTGGTGTACCAGACGATCAATAGCTGCCGCTGTGGTCATCGGATCTTTAAAAATCTGATCCCATTTCGAGAACGGCAGGTTGCTGGTAACCATCAGGCTACCCCGCTCGTAACGGTCAGCCAATAGTGCGAACAATACTTCCATCTCATCACGGCTCTGCTGAACATATCCAATATCGTCTATAATAATGGCATCGTAGCGTGACAGCTTATTAAGAAGCCTTGTAATCATAAGCTCCTTTTTGGCAATCAGCAGATCCTGGACAAGCCTGCTGCAAGGGGTAAACAGAACGCGTTTGCCTCTGTTTATAAGCTCATGACCAATAGCACATAACAGATGGGTCTTGCCGCTGCCCGGATTGCCAAAGGCCAAAACATTCTCAGCACGATCCAGAAAAGATCCTTCCGTCAATACGTTCAAATGGGTTGCCACTTTGACCGGAAGCCGTTTCTTGTCAAAATTGTCAAACGTCTTTGAAGGAGGAAGCCTTGACTCCCGGCGGTTTCGTTCAATGCGGTTTTGTTCCCGCACCTGACATTCCTGCATTACCAGTTCAAGAAGATACTGCTCGTAGCTCCATGATTCCTTCCGGCCCTGGCCTGCTACACTTTCATAACAGCGATTAATCGTCGGAACGTGAAGCTGCCTTAGATGTTCTGAAATTTCTTCCCGCAGACCTAACATGACGCCACCTCCTCCAATAACCCGTCATAGCAGGCCAGGTCCACCATATCGATTTGAACCTCGGCAGCTTCCGGCAACAAGGGAGATTCTACCGAAGCTTTTATAAAATCATCCGTGATATCCATACCTTTTTCTATCAGCATCCGTAATGCATCATCCACTCCTGCTTCGCTGTTTTTAGCAGCGAGATATAAAATATGCAGATATTGTTTTACGGCTACCGACTGAGAGTGCTTATCTTTTAACATGTCGGAAAATAGGGGACGTTCATCAAAATATAAGTCAACAATATTTTAAGAATAAATTTCAGCTCTTGTCTGTAAGCATCCACGCAAGTTTGTCATGCTATGGCTCAAAGGATGGCCAGCGCGTGCTTTTGTGAAAGCTCAGCACGAACTCAATTTTCCCCTGAAAACTTTCTATCGAAATAGTATTTTTTATATAAAGCGTCATCAATGACACGTGAGAATTTTGATGGGACTTTTGAAATGCGGGATTAAAAGACCATATTGTATCTGAATTGTCAATGGTTTTGATGATCAAAGGAGTCGTGGGTTCAGGCTTTTTGTGGATTTCTTATGAGTACATCAGAAAGATCAGGCACGTTGAACTACGCGCCTAACAAACGCCTCTGCAACAGCGACTGCATGTCACGCCGGCCATCGGCGATCAGGAGGACATATACGTTCTTATTCATGACCCGGTAAATAATACGGTAAGGTTTAAAGAAAATCTCGCGGTATTCACGAATCCCAAGCGCAAGCAGCTCTTTAGGATTTGCGCCCCGTTCAGGAAATTCGGAAAGCCTTAAGAAGGCTTTTTCGATCTGATCCAGAACGTAGTCCGCTTTGCGGGGCGCATCGTGCATGGCGATGTAGTCATAAAGTTCGGTCAGATCACGCGCTGCGTCATTGGTCAGGAAAACCTCAAACGGCATTACTGAGCCTCTTTCTGTTTGCGCAGACGTTTGATGACATCCCTGGCGGGAAGGACTCTGCCCTCTTCAATCTGACGCATCCCGAGCGCCAGAATTTTCAGGAGAGCCATTGTCTGCTGGGTCTGCTCGTAGCTTTCGATATCCTGTATAACAACCTTGGCTTCGCCGTTCTGGGTGATGATCAGCGGTTCCCGCTGTTCCGCGAGCCTTCTTACGATTTCGGCGGCATGGGCCTTCAGATAACTTATGGGCTTGATTTGAGTTGACAGTTTCATAAAGACACCTCCATTTCCTGAGTAGGACTTAATATAGTCCATAAACAGGTCGTGTGTCAAGATGGAGAATGGGTTGGAAAAACTCTATTTTCTCACAAAGCCACTAAGAGCGCCAAGAAAATATCATTTAATATTAGTTGGTTAAACTTATGAACTTTGCGGCTATTTCTGGACTCCCGTTTTCACGGGAGTGACGACTTTGAGGTTTTTTACAAGCCCATCAGATTTAACCGAGGGGAAAAGCGAAAGATTGGTATGCGGTAAGAATCTCGCTGCGGAGAAGCGGTTCATGAAATCCTGGTTTACATTCAGTTCAATATAAGTGATGCTGTTTCTTATGGCATCGATCTCGTCCATAAGCCTGCTGTCTTTAAGAATCATTGAGGCTCCTTCGAGGGAGCTGTTTCCTATTGACTTATATGTCCCTTCGGGGAGATCCGGCATCATTCCGATTGTTATGGCCGAGTGGGGGTTTATGAGGGAGCCGAAAGTTCCCGCGACATAAAAGGTGGAGAGCTCAGCAAGAGAAATCCCTACATAGGAGGCTATTGTCTCTAGTATGGTGTACATTGCGGCCTTGGATCTTATAAGGCTGTCGATGTCGGCCTGACTTATTGAAAGATCATTGCCTTCTGCCGATTTATTCGCCGGAACAAGAACGAAGTGTTTTAATCCGTCCTTCTCCTTTAATTTTCCTTTACATGTCCCGGGTACAAATTTTCCGCGTATGTCTATCATCCCGGAGAGAAAAAGAACCGCCGCAAGGTCTATGATCCCGGAGCCGCAGATGCCTCTCGGGGGAAGCTCTTCTATGGTATGAATTGAAAAAAGCCCGGTTTCCGGATCAACAGATACCCTGTCAATTACTCCGGGGCCTGCCATCATGCCCATCTTCGTGACCCCTCCTTCAAGAGCCGGCCCGGCAGCGCCGGCGCAGGCAACCAGCCAGTTTTTATTTCCAAGCACAACCTCGGCATTGGTTCCCACGTCGACAAGAATGGCTGTCTTGTCGCTGCGGTTCAGGCCTGAATAGAGTATTCCCGCGATAAGATCTCCTCCGAAATAGCTTCCGGTATTCGGGAAAACAAAAACCTTCGCGGATTGATTCGCGTTTATTCCCAGTTCGCGGGCATTCAGACATCCCGGCCTGTTGGTCACGAGAATATACGGCTCCCTGATGAGAAAGCGCGGGTTAAGTCCCAGGAAAAGATGCGTCATGGCGGTATTCCCGGCAACCGAGATAAGGTGAATGACGTAAGGGCTAATATTGCCGGATCTGCAAAGCTCCGCGATGGCCCGGTTAAGGCCGTCGATTATAAGGCTGTTAAGCGTTTCAAGACCGTTTTCTTTTTCCGCAAAATGTATTCTTGTGAGTATATCCGGGCCGATCGATATCTGGGGATTTGAGAAAGAATATTCGGCCATTGTACGGCCATTTGAAAGGTCAAGCAGCCTGAGTACGACCGTAGTTGTGCCAAGATCGACCGCAAGGCCGGTTAACCTGTCCGTATCATCGGAGGATATTCCGGAAAGGCACCATTTTTTATGATCTTTAAAAAGAACGCAGCGTAAATTATAATTACCCTTTCTGAGCAGTTCCGGGAGATTTACAAGAACAGACAGGTCGATATCGACCATTTCCGTTTTGAGAATGGCCATTAACGCTCTTTCCAGCCTGTCTCCATCTGCAGTGTTGTCTTCGAGGGAAGGGGGCGTGACGGATACTTTTTTTACCCAGCCGTTTGCAAGTACGGTCATTTTATTACTCTACAGGAGAATTTCTACTTCAGATACGATTGCTTTCATGACTTCCCCTGCATTTCCCTTTATTATATAGTCGCTTATGCTTCGGGTAAGCGGAGTGCTTTCAGGGTTGATTTCAATTATCCTTGCTCCAGATTCTTTCGCGGTTACAGGTATATATGCCGCAGGCTGGACA
>JAHJRK010000318.1 GCA_018830925.1 Pseudomonadota bacterium | reverse complement strand
TTTTCTTATATCATATATTTTATAAACGAAACAAGGGTTTTTCCATATCTTCTCCGGTCTTCAATTTCGTAACCGGGAATATCTTCAGGGATAGTTTCTAGTAAATCATGTTCGATTACCAGCAGGGCTTCTTTTTCAAGAATATGGCTTCCGGACAGGTTCACCAAAGCCGGCCTGATCAAATTCTTGTTATAGGGCGGATCCATAAAAACAAGATTTACTTCCGGAAACTCAAGCCTGAAATCAATAAAATTACTTTCAATATTTAATCTTGCTATTTTAATTCTGGCACTGAGTCCGCAAATCTCAATATTTTTTTTTATAATTGAAATCGCCTCTTTATCGTTATCGATAAAGAGTGCAAAAGATGCCCCTCTGCTCAGGGCTTCTATGCCCAGAGCTCCGGTTCCCGCAAAAAGGTCAAGAACTACTGAACCGGCAACACGGGCGGAAAGAATGCTGAAGATACTTTCTCTTAATCGATCCGCTGTGGGTCTTATCCTGATGCCTTTTGGTGAAAAAAGCTTTTTGCCTTTTAGATCACCACTTATAATCCTCAAGCCCATTAGATTACAGATTCTTTAATTTTTTATGAAGATAACTTCGCCCGAGATCGATTTTCTTTGCCGTTTTTGAAATATTTTTTTCATTTTCCGAAAGCTTCCTTTTAATAAATTCTTTTTCGAAAGCTTTTTTGGCGTCTTTCAAACTGTCAATCTGGAAGAACTCCTGTTCGGCAGATTCAATTTTTTCTTTTACAGGCGGTTTATACTGGACCGGAATATCAGAAACACCAACCATACTTTTTTCTACCATTATGGAAATCTGCTGAACGAGGTTCTTCAGCTCCCTTACGTTGCCGGGCCAGGAATAGTTGCATAATAATTCAAGGGCTTTAGGTGAAAGAATTTTCTTTTCACTATGAAATTGTTTAGCGCATTCGGCGAAAAAAGTATCGATTAAAACAGGAATATCCTCTTTACGGGTTCTTAAAGGAGGAACTTCTATAGGAACAACATTAAGCCTGAAATAAAGGTCTTCCCTGAAATTTCCTTTCCCGATTTCTTTTTCAAGGGACTTATTGCTCGCTGCAATTATCCTAACATTTACATTTAACGTCCTGTTTCCACCAACTCTTTGAAACTTCTTTTCCTGCAGAACTCTTAAAATTTTAGCCTGGGTTTTTAAGCTCATATCTCCGATATCATCAAGAAAAATGGTCCCATTATCGGCCAATTCAAATTTCCCCCTTTTTTTAGCAGTTTCCCCGGTGAATGCCCCCTTTTCGTGTCCGAAAAGTTCGCTTTCGATAAATTCTTCAGGAATGGTTGCGCAATCAACAGTTATAAACGGTTCTTCAACCCTGGCGCTTAACTGGTATATGGTGCGTGCAACCAGCTCTTTGCCTGTTCCGTTCTCGCCCGTGATCAGTACCCATGCATCTGTCGGGGCAACAGCAGCTATCTTTTTCTTCAATTCAACTATCGTCGGGCTGGTTCCGTTTATGGCATGCTTTTCGATAGTTTTTTTTCTAAGATACCTGTTTTCCTCTTCCAGGCGCCTGAAATTCAGCGCATTACTTATGGCAACAATTATCTTGTCTATTGACAGGGGTTTTTCTATAAGATCGTATGCTCCGAGTTTTGTTGCTTTTACGGCAGTTTCGATATTCCCGTGGCCTGTGATAACTATAACCTGCACATAAGGATTCTCCTTTTTAATCTGTTTTAAAGTTTCAATACCGTCTATACCCGGCATCCATATATCCAGGAGAACAAGATCAGGAGATTCCCTGTCTATAATCTTCAGTCCTTCATATCCGTTCGAAGCTGTCATGACTTCAAAGCCTTCATCGGTAAGAAGGCCGCTTAATGATTTAAGAATTGACGGTTCGTCATCGACAATTAGTATGGATGGAAACATTTTTTTTATTCCTTCAAGAATACACCGGTTAAAACAAGTTTCAATTAGGACGCAGGTTTTCGCAAATATCCGCAAATAATTATTTTATTAGCTCTTTATATTTATCCGCCTCTGGCGGACTAAAATCTGCGTTCATCTGCGGCCAAAATGCAAATTCCTATATAATTAAATTACAGGCAGCTCAATGACAAATTTTGTTCCTTTCGGATAATTGTCCTGAACCCGAATAATGCCTTTATGGTCGGCAATAATTGTGTTTACTATAGTGAGCCCAAGGCCTGACCCGGTTTTTTTTGTTGAAAAAGTCGGTTCGAAAAGCCGCGTCTTATCTTCTTCAGATATACCTGCTCCGTCATCAGCAACTTCAATCCTTACTGATTTTAATTCATTATCATGCTCAAGCGTAATAAGAATATTGCCGTGATCTTTAATTGCAGCAACCGCATTATCAACCAGATTGATCATCGCCTGTTTTATCTGCTGCCTGTCCAGGTTAAGACGCGGTATGTTATCAGGAATATTTACGCCGAACAGAATTGTTTGATGGCCTTCCTTATAAAGCGCAATCGTCTCTCTGATTATTGAAGGCAAATCACACGGAACCGGATTTGCAGTAGGAAACCTCGCAAAGGATGAAAACTCATTAACAAGATTTCTAATTAAATCAACATGATCTATTATCATGCGGGTACATTCTTCAAATATCGGTTCGTTGATCTGTTTCGAATATTTTCGTTTAAGTCGCTGCGCAGACAGTTTTATCGGCGTTAAGGGATTCTTTACTTCATGCGCTATTCGCCGCGCTACTTCCCTCCACGCGGCCATCCTCTGGGCTTTCTCAAGTTCGGTCAGGTCGTCAAAAACCATAACCAGCCCCACGTGCTGATCGGAATCATCTTTTAATGCATTGACATTTATAAGAAAACTCCGGCGTCTTTCCCCTATGGAGAGACTTAAGGGTAATTCAACAGCATTATCTTTTGAAATTGAAAGGCTTTCCATTATTTCGCCGGCAAGGCTAAGATGCTGATCTTTCAAAAGCTCTTTATAGCTTTTTCCTATAATTTCATCAGGTTCAAGACTTAGCATCTTTTCTGCCGACTTATTTATTGTTGTGATAATTCCGCCGGCATCAAGGGTTATAACTCCTGTCGAGATGTTTTTTAATACGATTTCCATGTACCGGCGTCTTTCTTCAATCTCGATGTTTTGCAGCCCAAGCATTTGTGCTGAAAGTTCGATTTGTTCCCTGCCTGTCCTAAGATCCTTTGTCATTTTATTAAATGAGTTGACAAGGCTTCCTATTTCATCATCTGCCTTTATATCAATGCTGAAACCAAGATCTCCTTCAGCGACTCTCCGTGTACCTTCAGCTAATTCCATGATAGGGATAGTAATTGATTTGGCAAGATAAAAACCGAACCAGATGGCGCAAAAAAGCACAAGCAATGCAACGATTGAGAGTAATATATAATATGAAATCTGAATCGGCTTTTTATATAGTTTGATTTGCTGGTATTCTTCAAAGCCGAGGGAAATAGATTTCATTTTGTTGGAAAGATGATTGGAAATCAGGCTTGTCAAAACGATATACCCGTTTGCCTCATTTGGCTGGACTCCAAAAGGCACTGTTCCGATAATCCGTACAAGCTCTCCCCGGGATATTTTTTCAGTGATAGTACGGATATTTTCAGGAGACATGTTTTTTTGAATATTATCGGGAGTAATGGTATCTAAAGGGAAGTTTTCGAGCTGAGGAGCAAGTGCGAAAGAGACCCGTTCGAAATCACTATTATATAATTCGATTGCGTTTATATTAAATGATCTTTGAACAACCACCAGATAGTGGGAAAGAGAATTTATTTTAAGAGGATCAAGGAGTTTTTTGGAGTTGATTTGATACGAAATTCTTTCCAGATAAAACCTGTTATTATCCTTAATCTGGTCATAATAGGATCGCCCGACATCAAGTGAATTTTCAAGCGCCTGCTCAACTGGAACATTAAACCAGAATTCAATACTGGTGGTTATAAAACTAATTGAAAAGAAAAATAAAATTATTGTCGGCAAGAGGGTGAGGGTACCGAAGGCTATAACAAGTTTTGTACGGAGTTTTGCCCCTGCGGCCTTCTTTTTTCTATCATAAAGAAGCTTAAACAGGTTTCTGAATACCAGAAATATCAGAAGGATGAGCAATAATAAATTTATATTGATCAGGATAAACATCAGAACTGTGTTTGATACAGGTATATCGGTTCCGAATTTAATGATTCTGCTTTCAAGGAATGTCAAAAAGGCAACGATGAATATTATTGCAATGATTATAATGCCTTCTCTTTTACGTCTGAAGCTTTCCTGTGTGGAGTCAGTGGAATATTTATTGGAGTGTGAGTTATTGCGCATATCGGTTTTGGAGAGGATTCATTCAATAACCGGATTTTAGGAGCCGTAAATAAATAACAATTACATTTCTGGCCATTCCGTTACGGCTCCTTATGCCGGTCACGGCATTTTAATGTTACGGTTATTTTTGAACGACGGCTTAACCCCGATAAACGGGACTCTTCTCAGTACCCCCTTGAGGGGTAGAAAAACTCAGGAAATAATTACTAATTTACTAATAGACAAAGTCTATTAAATACCAATCGGTTTCAAAGTCCCACAGAGAAACAAACAGAAAAACATAATGGAGATAAAACGGCAGGGTAAGCTTGCTGACTTCTGCTTTGGCCTCTATTTGGTAATGCCCGTTTTTTTCAAGCCTGTTTAACTGGACAATTTTTAATCCGTCAATCTGAGTCATCAGTTCCTGAGCTTCTTTAAAAGATTCGGTAACAACCGGGTCGCTGTTCTTCCATGGTCGGGAAACGGTATAAACCTTTTTCAGGGTATCGTATTTGATTGTATGGGTTAAATAAATATCGGCAATATTGCTGTTAAACCATAAGTTTTTTACTCTGTTAAGTTTGATATAAAAGGAGAATGTGGCAGGCACCCCGCTCATTATTGCTTTGTTCATATCTTCCCTGAAAGCGCCGTCCAGATTTATCTTAAAGAGAAGATCGTCATGATATCTGGTAATTGCTATGTTGGTTAGTTTTGCCACCTGAGCAAAACCTGTTCCCGGCAGTACAAGAAGAAAGCAGAGAAAAACCACCCACGTTTTATATTTTCTTAGTATTTTCATATCGTTATTTGTCTTTTGTCATTATGTAAGAGTTCGGGTTTCCCATGATTCCTTATTGGAAAAAAACGTTTCAATAAAAGCATGATTAAAAGCATGTCCTGATTTGTTTAGCACAAAATGCCCTATGACAGGCAAACCAAGTAGAGAAAAGTCGCCTATGGAATCCAGGATTTTATGCCTGACAAATTCGTCCGGAAAACGGAGCCCATCGTTGTTTAAAATAGTGCTTTTGTCAATTACAACAACATTCTCAAGAGATCCTCCACGGGCAAAACCATACTGCTTAAGATATTCGATTTCGTGTAAAAAACCGAAAGTCCTTGCGCTGCATATTTCATGCTCAAATACATTAGCGGTAATTCCGGCGGAAAAAGTCTGTTTTTTTATCAGAGGATGATCAAATTCTATGGTACATGTAATTTTAAAATCGGATGAAGGATATATTCCCACAGATTTTCCGTCTTTTTTCAGCTCAATGGGTTTTGTCACAACAAAATAATATCTCGGGCCATCCTGCTCCTTAACCCCGGCCTCTTTTATCAGACGCGTGAAAGGCTCGGCGCTTCCATCCATTATCGGCATTTCATATGAATCAAGCTCAACAGCGGCATTGTCAATAGAAAGTCCGGCAAATGTTGCCATAAGATGTTCTATGGTTGAAACAATAAATCCGTCATGCCCGATTACGGTTGCGAGGCTCGTATCAACAACCATGCTGAAGCGGGCAGGTATGCTTGGATTGTCGGGAAGATCGGTTCTTATGAATTTGATTCCATAATTAGCCGGCGCCGGCTTTATGGTCAGATTAACATCCTTGCCCGAGTGAACACCAACCCCCGAACAGCAAACAGTTTTTGCAACAGTTCTTTGATTTAAATAGCAACCCATTATATCAGTCAGAATTCCACATTCCTTTAACCAGCATTACAATCCAGCCGTCAACCGCGGTTACAGCATGTACCTGGAAGTCATGTGGAATATATCTCAGATGGATGAATATCGCAACAATAACTTATCAGCATCTTTATTGTCAACAATTTCTTGATCTTAACAATAATATTCTATATAGATAACTTTCGAACCCGGCCTTTTACTGTTAAAAAGGAGAAAGTATGCTAGCAAAGGTTTTGAGCAGTGCGGTTATCGGCATAGACGCATATCTTGTTGAGGTGGAGGTGGATATAGCTTCAGGGCTTCCTTCTTTTACTACGGTAGGTCTTCCGGAAGCAGCGGTAAAGGAGAGCAGGGAACGCGTTAAATCCGCCATTACAAATTCCGGATATTCATTTCCTGACGACAGAATAACAGTCAACCTTGCTCCAGCCAACATAAAAAAGGAAGGAACCGGTTTTGATCTCCCGATCGCTCTCGGAATACTATCCGCAACCGGCATTATTATGGGGAAAATGCTCGCAAGATATCTCGTGCTCGGCGAGTTGTCGCTGGACGGGCGTATAAAGCCTGTAAACGGTTCTCTGCCTATGGCGCTTGCGGCTAAAGATGCAGGTTATGATGGCATCATAGTTCCTGTTGAAAACGGGAAAGAGGCTTCGGTTGTAAGAGGGATTTCGGTTTTTCCGGTTAAGACGCTCTCTCAGGCGACCGATTTTTTCCGAGGAGCCGAACAACTCGAAGCGGTAAAAACCGATATATCTGCATTATTTGAAAGAAACAGCTGTTATGATGTCGATTTTTCTGAAGTGAGAGGACAGGAACATGCCAAAAGAGCGCTTGAAGTAGCCGCGGCAGGTGGCCATAATCTTATCATGATAGGTCCTCCCGGTTCGGGAAAAACCATGCTTGCAAAACGCCTTCCCTCCGTATTGCCTCCGATAACTTTCGAAGAAGCGCTTGAGACTACAAAGATCTACAGTGTTGTGGGTATGCTTCCAAAAGGAGATGCCCTGATCGTCAAAAGGCCTTTCAGGTCTCCACACCACACAATTTCGGATGCGGGTTTAATCGGAGGAGGTCATGTGCCAAGGCCGGGAGAGGTCAGCCTTGCGCATAACGGAGTCCTTTTTTTAGACGAGCTTTCAGAATTCAAGAAGCATGTGCTTGAAGTACTGCGGCAACCGCTTGAAGACATGAATGTTACGATATCAAGAGCTTCGTCGACAATTACATATCCATCAAGCTTCATGCTTGTAGCGGCTATGAATCCATGTCCCTGCGGCTATTTCTCGGACCCCAAGCATGAATGCAAATGTACATACCAGCAGATACACCGATACAGATCGAAAATATCTGGACCACTCATGGACAGGATCGATATTCATGTTGAAGTGCCGGCCGTTCCATACAGAGATCTTATGGTGGACATTACTGCGGAATCCTCAGAAGATATACTGAAACGGGTAACCGATTCGAGATCTATTCAGTCGGAGCGGTTCAGGCAGACAAAAATATACTGCAATTCCCAGATGAACAGCAGGCATGTAAAAAAATATTGCAAAATAGACGATGATTCGTGCGGTCTCCTTGAGGCAGCAATAGATAAACTGGGGCTATCCGCAAGGGGTTTCAACCGGATTTTAAAAATAGCCCGCACAATAGCTGATCTTGACGGAAAAGCGGATATAAGCTCTGAGCATGTTTCAGAAGCGATTCAGTACCGCAGCCTCGACAGGAGCAAAGTCTTTCATTGACGTTTACAACAAAACATCAGATTTTTTCAATCATTATCAAGAACAGGGCATTATATTAACATCTCAATTGAAGCTTTTTCACAGCCTGATCTATGCTCCATTCCGGTATAGTTATATTCCTTCATTCCCCATTGATACTTATAGTTTCTTTGCCGCAGCCCGCACCCTCGGAAGCTGAATAATGTATGTAAAAATAAATATTCCGGTTCCGATGGCATACCATACGAAGTTATTGCCAAAACCCGTCACCTCAGCAACCCAGTGAGGACGCAGTACCGTAATAACAACCGCGGCAAGAAGGAGGCTCTCATAAATTCTGTTTTTTGCGGCAAAGTAATTCTGGGTGAGCGCCGCGAAAGCGCACATGGCCATTGCGCCTGTCAGAAATATAATTATAATATGCGGCCAGTCGTCTATGCCGATAAGAAGTATATCGGTATTGAATATGAAAATGAAGGGAAGAATGGCTGTCCGTATATCATACGTAAAGCCTTGGATACCGGTGCGTATGGGATCCGATTTTGCTATTGCCGCAGCCGCATAAGCAGCGAGGCCGACAGGAGGCGTGTCGTCTGCAAGGATGCCGAAAAAGAAACAGAAGAGATGGGCCGCAATCAAAGGAATCGTCATACCGTAATCGGGCCCAAGTTTGACTATT